>JAXJVC010000385.1:0-4443 GCA_036308745.1 Oscillospiraceae bacterium
CCCTTCGCCGGTGTTGAGGGTGTCGGTGAGCACAACTACCCCTACTTCCGTAACCGTTGCTTCGTCATGGCTCGCAAGGGCACCGATGCTGCAAAGGCTGCTGAGCTGAAGGACCTGTACGGCAAGATCCTGGCTGATGAGGAAGTTACCACTTGGCTGAACGAGACTATGCTGCTGGAAGTTGACACCATGACCGTTGCTGATGTGGAAGCTCACATC
Organism: Oscillospiraceae bacterium; assembly: GCA_036308745.1. GTDB lineage: Bacteria > Bacillota > Clostridia > Oscillospirales > Oscillospiraceae > Faecousia. The sequence goes on from JAXJVC010000385.1 coordinate 220, forward strand.
GAGAACGTTAAGGGCATTGTCAACCAGTACAAGGACATCGTTGCTGGCTAATTCCTGAACCACCTGCGGGGAATGGGATCGGGCTCCGTCCCATCCTATTCCCCGCATTTTCTTTTTATCTAATCTGAGGAGGCACTTCTTCGTTATGAAAAACTTTATTGCTAACGCAGAGAAGAAGCTGGATGCCTGGGGCGAGAAGCTGGAGAAGATCAATATTACTTATCCTGCTGACCTGGTTACCGGTATTCTTTTCTTCGTTGTATCTGTTGTTGTTCTGCTGATCATGCCCGAGCAGGTGGTTGTTTCTGAGAAGGATCTGGTCAACGGCCGGGCTTTCCCCACCATGCTGGCTTACCTGATGATGGCTATGAGCTTGCTGATCACCGGCAATGAACTCGTAAAGCTGCTCACCAAAAAGCCTCTGGTCATGAAGACTGTGAATGCTCTGGTGGAAGTGAAGGCACTGACTATCATCGTGATCCTGATCGTGACCTATTTCCTGGCGAAGGTCACCGACCTGTTCGTTATTGGCGGTCTTTTCTGTGCCGTTGCGTTCCTGATGTTCTTCCGCTGCAAGAAGAAGTCTTACTATGCCATCACCGTCACTGCCGCTGTTCTGATCTGGGTAGTATTCCGCTTCGTTCTGAATGTTGATTTCTAAGGAGGAGGTTCTGACATATGGATATGCTGCAATATATCGGACCTGCTTCTGGTCTGCTGTTTACTCTGGAGAACATCCTGTGGATCAACTTGGGTGTTCTGATCGGTGCTATTTTCGCTGCCATCCCCGGCCTGAGCGTTATCCTCTGCATCATTTTGTTCCTGCCCGTTACTTATAGCATGTCTGCCATTCCCGGCATGATGTTCCTGTTGGGCATCTACTGTGCGGGTGGTTACGGCGGCTCAGTTTCCGCCATCCTGATCAACACTCCCGGTACTCCTCATGCCGCGGCCACCATGTTGGACGGCCATCCCTTGTCCAAGCAGGGCCGTACCAAGGCTGCATTGAAGATTGCTCTGTACGCATCCACCTTCGGTGGTATTTTCTCCGCTCTGGTGCTGCTGTTCCTGGGTCCCCAGGTTGCAAAGATTTCCGCAATGCTGGGTACTGCCGAATACTTCATGGTCTGCCTGTTTGGTATGACCATCATCGCCGGTGTTTCCGGCAAGAGCCTGACCAAGGGCATCATTGCCGCCTGCATGGGCCTGCTGGTTTCCTGCATCGGTGCAGACCCCATGACCAGCTACGACCGCTTCACCTTCGGCATCTCCAGACTGTATCTGGGCCTGGATACCGCTGTTGTGCTGATCGGTCTGTTCGCTCTGGTTGAAATTATCGGTAAGTCTGAGCTGAAGCGGGATCAGATGAATCTGAAGGCCGGTAAGCTGGGCGAAAAGGACGACGGCAAGATCACCAAGGACGAGTTCAAGCGCATGGTTCGTCCCATGATCGTTTCCTCCATCATCGGTTCCTGCGTCGGTATCGTTCCCGGCACCGGTGCTTCCGAAGCTTCCTGGTTCTCCTACAACACCGCCAAGAATATGTCCAAGCATCCCGAGGAGTTCGGCAACGGCTCCGTGGAAGGCATTGCTGCTGCAGAATCTGCCAACAACGCTGTCTGCGGTGCCACTCTGGTTCCTCTGCTGACTCTGGGTATCCCCGGCGATGGCTGTGTTGCCATCATGCTGTCCGCACTGATGATCAACGGTCTGAACCCCGGCCTGTCTCTGTTCACCACTGACGGCCCTATCATGTACGCCATCATGCTGGGTCTGATCCTGGTCAACATCTTCATGTTCATCCAGGGCAAGTATCTGACCGGCCTGTTTGCCAAAGTCGTTTCCATCCCTACCGAAATTCTGACTCCCATTATTGTTATCTTCTGCTTTGCAGGTGCCTACTCTGTCAATAACAATTACTTCGATCTGAGCATTGCACTGATTTTCGGCATTGTGTCCTATCTGATGCGCAAACTTGAGCTGCCTGCTGTTCCTATGCTGCTGGGTCTGGTTTTGGGCGGCATGACCGAGACCAACTTCCGCCGTGCTCTGCTGATTTCTGACGGCAGCCCCATGATTTTCTTCAGCAGCATCTTCTGCTGGATCTTCATCGCCCTGATCGTCATCGTTATCGGCGGCGTTCTGAGAGGCAACGTGAAGGAAGCTAAGAAAAAGAAGGAGGAAACCGTCAATGGCTAACAACATTATCTTCTACTTCACCGACCAGCAGCGCTGGGACACCTGCGGCTGCTACGGCCAGCCCCTGGATATCACTCCCAACCTGGATAAGCTGGCTGCTGAGGGTGTCAGATTTGAGAACGCTTTCTCTCCCCAGCCTGTCTGCGGTCCCTGCCGCGCTCTGTTCCAGACCGGCAGATATCCCACCGAGACCGGCTGCTTCCGCAACAACGTGATGCTGCCCAAGGGCATCAAGACCCTGGGCGAGTACATGGAGCAGGATGCCGGTTACGAAACTGCCTACATCGGCAAGTGGCACCTGGCTTCTGATGGTGAGCTGGAGCAGAAGCCCACCATCGACTACACCATCACCGCAATTCCCCAGGAACTGCGCGGCGGTTACACCGGCTTCTGGAGAACCGCTGACGTGCTGGAGTTCACCTCCCACGGTTATGACGGCTATGTGTTCGACGAGAACAACAACCGTATCGACTTCAAGGGCTACCGTGCTGACTGCATCAACGATTTCGCTCTGGAATACCTGGATCAGTACACCGGCGAGAAGCCCTTCTTCATGACCATCTCCCAGATTGAGCCCCACCACCAGAATGACCGTAACCATTACGAAGGTCCCGAGGGTTCCAAGGAGAAGTATGCAAACTTCGTCCTGCCCGAGGATCTGAAGGCTTTGGGCGGCAACGCTGCCGAAGAGTATCCCGACTACCTGGGCCAGTGCGCCAGCCTGGACGAGAACCTGGGCAAGCTGGTTGCCAAGCTGAAGGAAAAGGGCCTGTATGACAATACTGTCATCATCTTCGCAGCCGACCATGGTTCCCACTTCAAGACCCGCAACACCGATGCCCACCTGAATGGCTATGACGATTACAAGCGTTCCTGCCATGACGGCTGCCTGCATGTGCCTCTGGTTATCGCCGGTGGTCCCTTCAAGGGCGGCAAGGTCGTTGAGGATCTGGTCAGCACCGAGAGCCTGCCCAAGACCTTCCTGGCCCTGGCCGGTGTGGATGTGGGCGACAAGATGATCGGCGAGAACCTGCTGGATGTTGTGGAGCAGAAGACCGAAGGCAGAGCCAACGAAGTCTTCGCTCAGATCTCCGAGAGCCGTGTTGGCCGCTGTATCCGTACTCCCGAGTTCACCTACTCCGTTTACGCTCCCGGCGTTCACGGCGGTGTTGCTGCGGCATCCGATATTTACGCAGACGACTTCCTGTACGACATGCGTGTGGACCCCTATCAGCTGAATAACGTGGTTGCAGATCCTGCTTACGCTGAGATCAAGGCAGAACTGCGTCAGCGTCTGCTGAAGTGGCTGGAAAAGGCCGAAGGTGCGCATCCCACCATTACCAACTGATAAAGAAACGGGGAACGCCGGAAACGGCGTTCCCTAAAAGCAATTCTGCAAGAGGAGAGAGAACATGGCTGTATCTGACCGCAAATCTGAGCAGGTATATCGCTGGCTGCTGGCGTATATTGATGAAAATAAGTTTTCCAACAACCAGAAACTGCCGTCGGAAAACGCGCTGTGCCGGAGATTGAATGTCAGCCGGGAAACCGTTCGGGTAGCCATGGATCTGTTGGTGCAGGAAGAACTGATCTACCGTGTAAAAGGCAGCGGCACCTATTTCCATAAAGATCAGGCACTGTCCCGGGAATTGAGCGACGAGAACGCAAAGTGGAAGATTGGCCTGATTCTGCAGGGCCAGGATCCCAACGCAAACTCTAAGCTGATTGACGGTGTCCGCAGTGTATTGGTAGAACAACGGGTGGATCTGCATATCTTTCTGACCGATAATAAGTTTTCCAATGAGCGTCGCTGTCTGCAGACTGTTGTGCATCAGAATTTCCAGGGTTTCATTGTTGACGGTGTGAAAGCCAGTATTATGAACCCCAATCTGGATTGCTACCAGGAATTATACCGACGGAGAATCCCGGTTATATTCTATAACAACTACTACAAAAATCTTCGATTCCCCAAAGTTATTGTTAACGATATGGAGTGTGCCGAGCAGTTGGTAGGACATCTACTTC
>JAXJVC010000386.1:0-7409 GCA_036308745.1 Oscillospiraceae bacterium
CGTAGGGGGCGGGAGAGGTGCGGTACAATGTTTCGTTTTTCCTTTGCCTTGCGGCGAAAACGTACTGCGGTAACACCTCTTCCGTCACGGCTGCGCCGTGCCACCTTCCCCAAAGGGGAGGGCTTGCGGCTGCGTCGCGAAACGATAATTTAGCAAACGCAATATACTTTTCGACAGTCTAAGGGGAGGGTTAAAAACCCTCCCCTACATTTTTTCTGTATTTACATATGCAGCAGCGTCTTGGCGAACATGAAGTACACCAGCAATGACACCGCGTCCACGATGGTTGTGATGAAGGGACTTGCCATAACAGCCGGGTCCGCGCCCAGGACCTTGGCAATCAGAGGCAGGACACCGCCCACAATCTTGGCGATGATGACCGTAACGCACAGGGCAAGACACACCACCAGGTCCACCATCAGCGTGATTGCCTCATTCTGCATCAGCAGATGATCAATCAGCCAGATTTTCACAAAGCAGGCCGCCGCCAGCACAATGCCGCACATCAGCGCAGTCCGCAGCTCCTTCCAAATCACGATGCCGATATCCCGGAACTTCAGCTCATTCAGGCTCAAAGAACGGATGACGGTGACGCTGGACTGAGAGCCGGAGTTACCGCCGGTACCCATCAGCATGGGGATAAAGGCGGTCAGGGCCACCTGGGTGGCCAGGGCATCCTCGAAGGATGTGATAATCAAGCCGGTAAAGGTAGCGGACAGCATCAGCAGCATCAGCCAGGGAATACGGTTTTTGAACAGCTCAAAGGCAGAGCTTTTCAGGTAGGGCTTTTCCGAGGGGGTCATGGCGTTCATCAGCTCCATGTCCTCGGTGGCCTCTTCTTCCATAACGTCCATGGCGTCGTCGAAGGTAACGATACCCACCATCCGGTTTTCGCCGTCCACCACGGGCAGGGCCAGGAAGTTATACTTGGAGAACATATTGGCCACTTCTTCCTGGTCCGTCTTGGTGGTGACAGAGATCAGGTTGGTCAGCATGATATCCTCGATAGCGGTCTCATCGTCCTCTGCCAGAAGCAGGTCCTTTACCGTGACCAGACCAATTAGCGTCCGGTCCTTGGCGGTGACGTAGCAGGTATAGATGGTCTCCTTGTCAATGCCCTGGCGGCGGATCCGCAGGATCGCCTCCTCCACCGTCATGTGGGGCCGCAGGGAAACATATTCCGTGGTCATGATGGAGCCTGCGGAATACTCCGGGTAGCGCAGGATCTGGTTGATGGAGCTGCGCATCTCCGGGTCTGCGTTCTTCAGGATCCGCTTGACCACGTTGGCGGGCATCTCTTCCACGATATCCGCCGCATCGTCCACGTACAGCTCATCCAGAACTTCCTTCAGCTCGTTATCCGAGAAGCCCCGGATCAGCAGCTCCTGGGCATCGGGATCCATTTCAACAAAGGTCTCTGCCGCCAGCTCCTTGGGGAGCAGCCGAAACAGCAGGGGGATCTGCTTATCCTCCAGGCCGTCAAACAGGCCCGCCACGTCACTGGGATTCATGGTCACCAGAATATCCCGAAGTGTGGCATACTTTTTATCCTCCAGCATCCGCAGGAGGGCTTTTTCTACAATTTCAAAACGCTCTGCCATGATTTACCTCCCTATTTTTTAGAATAAGAAGCAATCATACACAGGTGAAAGTTACAGGCCCACCGGGACGGCAAGCCGCCTGCTACTTCGCCCGGGTATATTGCCGCTATTGCCCGCGTCCATGGTGTTCCCTCCTTTTGGATTCATATCATAGTTAAGAATATTTTACCCACCTTTTCCGGAAATGTCAACCTTGACGATAGTCTCAGCCTGGGATAAAATACAGGCAAGACAGATAATGATGAGTGGGGAATTACGCGTTCATTTAAATTCCGTACCGGACTAAAGGAGCATTCCTAATTCCCAACTCCTAATTCCTAACTTGTAAGGAGTCGCTTATGGTACGCATAGCCCTTGAATCGGATGTGCCTGAGATTCTGGCCATCTACGCCCCCTATATTCTCCACTCCACTGTCACATTTGAATACGATGTGCCCTCCGAAGAGGCCTTTTTGCACCGGTTCCGCACCATTACCACCCAATTCCCCTGGCTGGTCTGGGAGGAGGAGGGAGAGATCCTGGGCTACGCCTATGCCAGTGCTCCCTATGAGCGGGCCGCCTTCGCCTGGTGCGCCGAGCCTTCCGTCTATCTCAAGCCGGAGGCGAGAGGCAAAGGCATCGCCCGGAAGCTGTACGAAGCCCTGGAAGCCATCCTCCTCCGGCAGGGCTACCAGGTGTTCTACGCCCTCATCACGGAGGAAAACGCCGCATCCGTACGCTTCCACGAAAAATACGGTTACCGCCACAGCGTAACCTTCCCCGCCTGCGGATTCAAGTTCGGCCGCTGGCTGGGGCTGATTTGGATGGAGAAACGACCGAAAGCTGTCGAAATCCCCAGTAAACCTCCTGTTGCATGGTCTTCATTTAGACAGGGTGAACAAAGAATTTCTGATATTTTAGACATTTTGTCCCTTTCTTAATTGTCCAAAATATGTTATGTTATGCGTGGGGAAAAGTGCGCCCATTTGGTGCCATTTCTCCACATTACTTCGTAGCAATAAACAATTTATATAAGGAGCTGTGACCATGTATTTTCAGAAAAAGCGCGTAATTGCCATGCTGCTGGCCGGCGGCCAGGGCAGCCGTCTTAAGGTCCTCACCCAGAAAACTGCCAAGCCTGCCGTTCCCTTCGGCGGTAAGTACCGCATCATTGACTTCCCCTTGAGCAACTGCGTCAACTCCGGCATCGACACTGTGGGCATTCTGACCCAGTATCAGCCTCTGGAACTGAATGAGTACATCGGCAACGGTCAGCCCTGGGGCCTGAACAAGACCCATTCCTGCGCACAGGTCCTGCCTCCCTACGAGCGCAACGATAAGAAGTCCGGCTGGTTTGAGGGCACTGCCAACGCCATCTACAAGAACATCGACTTCATCGACCGCTTCAACCCCGACTACGTTGTGGTCCTGGGCGGCGACCATATCTACAAGATGGACTACTCCGCCATGGTTGACTACCACATCGCCAACGACGCCTCCTGCACCATCGCTGTGCGGAACGTCACCCTGGAGGAAGCCACCCGCTTCGGCATCCTGAATACCAACCCCGACAACTCCATTTACGAGTTTGAGGAGAAGCCCGCTAAGCCCAAGTCCACCAACGCCTCCATGGGCATCTACTGCTTCACCTGGAACGTCCTGCGGGAAGCTCTGATCGCTGACGAAGAGGACCCCAAGTCCTCTAAGGACTTCGGCAAAAACATCATTCCTAACCTGCTGAACGCCGGTCACAAGCTGATGGCATACAACTTCGACGGCTACTGGATGGACGTGGGTACCATTCAGTCCCTGTGGGAAGCAAACATGGACGTTTTGGGCAAGGAGCCTGTGTTTGATCTGCGCGGCGGCCCCCGGGAGACCATCTACACCCGTAACTCCGCTCTGCCCTCCTCCTACATCGACGAGGAAGCCAAGGTCATCAACTCCTTTGTGGCTGAAGGCTGCGAGGTCTACGGCACTGTGAAGCACTCCGTCATTTCTGTGGGCTGCACCATCGGTGAGGGTGCCCTGGTGGAGGATGCCGTGGTCATGCCCGGTGTCGTCATCGAATCCGGTGCCATCGTCCGCAACGCTATCCTGGGCGAGGATTCCAAGATCTGCAAGAACGCTGTGGTCGGCGGCGTATTCGGCCCCGACGATAAGAAGGAAATCAGCGTCACTTCCAAGGGCGCTGTCGTAGAAGCCAACACCGTGCTCCTGCCCGGTGATATGCTGTAAGAGGAGGATCCCGCAATGAACGTAATGGGTATTATTTTCACCAACGACGCTACCATGGGTGAGCTGACCATCAAGCGCACCATGGCCAGCATTCCCTTCGGCGGCCGTTACCGCCAGGTCGACTTCGCACTGAGCAACCTGAGCTGCGCCGGTGTCCGACATGTAGGCATCATCTCCCGCTTCAATTATCAGTCCCTGCTGAACCACATCGGCGACGGTGAGGAGTGGGGTCTGGAGCTGGGAGAGGGCGGCCTGGAATTCCTGACTCCCTATTCCATGTCCACCAGCCACACCTACCGGGGCAAGCTGGAATCCCTGGCCAACGCCATGGACTTCCTGGAGTACGGCCCTGAAGATGAGCTGGCTGTGATGATCGACTCTGCTGTTCTGTCCAACGTGGATCTGATCGACGTTCTGAACAAGCACGTGGCCTCCGGCAAGGATGTCACCGTGGTCACCAAGTCCGGTATCGCCGACGGCAAGAAGAAGCTGGATCTGGCCCTGAAGCTGGATGAGAACGGCGAGGTGACCGACATGGTGGTAGACTACGCCGCCTCTAAGGACTATGTTGCTTCCATGGACATCTTTGTTCTGAGCAAGAAGTGGCTGATGCAGCAGGTTAATGAAATGATCGCCCGGGACAAGTTCCACATGGACCGGGATCTGGTGCTGGGCGGCTGGCAGCGGGGCAAAGTCTCCGTCAACGTCTACCAGTTTGATGGCGTGGCCATGTACAACGAGTCTGTGGAAGAGTACTTCTACAACTCCCTGTCCCTGATCGACAAGGATATCCGCAAGGATATCTTCCACGGCAACCACCCCGTTTACACCAAGGTCCGTGACCGCGTTCCCACCTACTACGGCGAGGACTGTGAGATTGAGAACTGCCTGATCGCTGACGGCTGTATGCTGGACGGCGAGGTGGAAGACTCCGTCCTGTTCCGCCAGGTCACCGTGGAAAAGGATGCCGAGGTGGAGAACTGCATCATCATGAACGACTCCATTATCGGCGAGGGTGCTGAGCTGAAGTACGCCATCCTGGACAAGAACGTCACCGTTACTCCCGGCGCTAAGCTCATCGGCACCAAGAAGAATCCCATCATTGTCAAACGAGGAGAAACCGTATGAAAATTGCCATCTGTGCCTCCGAAGGCGCCCCCTACGCCAAGTCCGGCGGTCTGGGAGACGTAATGGAGGCTCTGCCCGCTGCCCTTCAGCGTATCGAAGGCAACGAGGTCGCCCTGTTCCTGCCCTACTACCACAAGATCAAGACCAACGCCGCATACCCCACCGAAAAGGTGGCTGAGTTCCGGGTCCAGTTGGGCTGGCGGCAGCAGTACTGCGGCGTTATGAAGCTGACCAATCGTGCCGATGGTGTCCAGGTCTACTTCCTGGACAGCGAGTATTACTTCGGTGCCCGCACCGGCGCCATCTACGGCGACATGGACGACGGCGAGCGGTTCGCCTTCTTCTCCCGGGGCTGTCTGGACGCCATGATCGCTCTGGACTTCATCCCCAATGTGATCCAGTGCAACGACTGGCAGTGCGCCCCCATCCCCAGCTACCTGAAGGCCATGTACTATGGCGCTTTCCCCAACACCCGTTGTATGTACACCATCCACAACATCGAGTATCAGGGCTGGGCAAACGCCGGCTTCTTCGATGATGTGCTGGGCCTGCCCTGGGAGTACCGCGGCACTCTGGACATGAACAATTCCGTGAATGTGATGAAGGGTGCCATCGAGACTGCCGACCTTGTGACCACCGTTTCCGAGACCTACGCCCGGGAGCTGATGTATCCTTACTACGCCCACGGTCTGGACGGCATCCTGGCCAACAACTCCTGGAAGCTCACCGGCATCACCAACGGCATCGACACCAACACCTTCAACCCCGAGACCGACAAGGCTCTGCCTGCCCACTACAATTCCGAAACCTTCGTGGAAGGCAAGGCCAAGGTAAAGGCCGCCCTGCAGGAGGAAGTGGGTCTGCCTGTGAAGCCTGATGTTCCTCTGATGGTCATGGTCACCAGACTGGCCGGCCACAAGGGCCTGGATCTGCTGTGCTACATCGCCCGCCGCCTGATGTGGGAGGAGAACGCCCAGCTGCTGATCCTGGGTACCGGCGAACCCCAGTACGAAAACTTCTTCAAGGATCTGGCCAACCAGTTCCCCGAGCAGGTTGCCGCCAAGATCACCTTCAACTTAGGGTTGGCTGCCCGGATCTACGCCGGCGGTGACATCTACCTGATGCCCTCCAAGTCCGAACCCTGCGGCCTGAGCCAGATGAACGCCATGCGCTACGGCACCGTTCCCGTTGTCCACGCCACCGGCGGTCTGAAGGACACCGTGCCTCCCGCAGACGCCAACGGCGAAGGCGGTCTGGGCTTTACCTTCCAGAGCTACAATGCCGACGACTTCCTGGCTTCCCTGAAGCGCGCCCTGGACCTGTACAACTACAACCGGGAAGCCTTCCAGGCCCTGCAGAAGCGGGAAATGGAGCAGGACTTCAGCTGGAATGTCCCCGCCGCCCGGTACATGGAGCTGTTCCAGCAGATGTGCGCCTGGTAAACGGCGTGCCGCCGCTGGCACACCCGGGTTGATTTCGTAACACCTTTGGGTATCGCTCAATTCGCTGCATTGTACCAACTAAAATTTCGTGTCCCCCGCCTTTTCCCGGAAAGGCGGGGGACCCTTTTGGGGGTAAGATTGTTTTCTTCCTGTAGGGGAGGGTCTTGAACCTCCCCTACAGAGTTGGTACATGAAACAACAATTTATCTTCTCATTTCCCCTTCCCTTTCTCCCCAAAATGGTATATAATGTGTATTGGCAATCTTCTTTGCCAGATTTTTACCAAGGAGACTACCATGAGAATCCTCTACGACAGCAAGCTGGCCCAGTACAAGACCCCCTTCGGCACCCTGATCCCCGGACAGGAATGTACCCTGCACATCCATGTCCCCATGACCGTTCGGGCCACCTCCGTGACCTGCGAGCTTCTTTACGACGACCACTCCCCTGCCCAGGCCTTCACCATGGAACTGAGCAGCAAGCAGGGAGCTTATGATATTTTTGAGGGTAGCTTCTCCATCCCTGACCCAGCCCTCTATTTCTATTTCTTCCGGGTCCACACCCCCCAGGGCAGCTTCCGCCTGTTCAAGATTGGGGACGACACCAACATGGAAGCCGGTGACCTGTGGCAGCTGAGCTGCGTTCCCGCCGATTTCCGGACCCCTGACTGGGCCAAGGGCGCCATCATTTATCAGGTTTTCCCCGACCGATTCTACAAAAGCGGCAAGGTGGACCTGACCGGCAAACTGAAGCCCTACACCGTGCACAACAACTGGTACGAGGATGTGGAATGGCGTCCCACCCCCGAAGGAATTGTTCTTAACAACGATTTCTACGGCGGCAATTTCCGGGGTATCACCGAAAAAATGGACTACATCGCCTCTCTCGGCACCACCATTTTGTACCTGAATCCCATCTCCAAGAGCTTCTCCAGCCACCGCTACGACACCGGTGACTATAAGACCCCGGACCCCATGCTGGGTACCGAGGAAGATTTTGCCGCTATGTGCCAGGCCGCACA
>JAXJVC010000387.1:0-8072 GCA_036308745.1 Oscillospiraceae bacterium
GATACGAAAGAGGTGAACGAAATGAAGGAAGGTATCCATCCCAAGTACGAACAGACCACCATCCGCTGCGCATGCGGCAATGTCTTTACCACTGGTTCTACCAAGAAGGACATTCGTGTTGAGATCTGCTCCAAGTGCCACCCTTTCTATACCGGCAAGCAGAAGCTGGTTGACACCGGTGGACGTGTTGATCGCTTCAACAAGCGTTTTGGCCTGAAGTAAGAGCAAAGCCCGCATCACTGCAACGTGGTGCGGGCTTTTTGCATTATTTTTGGGAAAAGAGGGAGAAGAATGAAGAGTTATTTGGAACTTCCCGGGTCTTACCGGGAGATTTTACATATCGACCTGCAGAAGGATAAGAAACTGATGCTGCTGGTCAACATCCTTGGCTCGGTGATCATGGTGGTCATGATGGCGGTGGCAGCGGTGTTTGTGCCCTTTTCCACGCTGTTTGATTTCGGGGATCCGGGAGCGACTTTATGGAAGATAGCGGCCATGTGGATCGGCTTTGTGATCTATATGGTCCTGCATGAAGCGGTCCATGGCATTGCCATGCGGCATTATTGCCCCGGAGCGAAGGTGCGGTTTGGGTTTACGGGTATGTATGCCTTTGCCGCAAGCAAAGCATATTACTGCCGGAAGGACTATACCGTCATTGGACTGGCACCCATTGTTGTGTGGGGAATTGTACTGTTATTTTTGAATTTTACGGTTCCCATCTCCTGGTTCTATGTGGTATACTTTGTCCAGATAGGAAATATTTCCGGCGCTGCAGGCGATCTGTACGTGACTTGGCGTATGGCGAAGCTGCCGAGGGATATCCTGATAAAGGATGACGGCGTGGCAATGACGGTATACAGCGCTGAAGGATGATGGAGGAACGAAATGGAATTGAATTTTGAAGAACATGTGCAGGAGCGGGCAGTGCTGGTTGGCCTGAATGCGGACTGCTTTACTCAGGATCAGACTGCTAACGATGAGACCCTCCGGGAACTGGAGGAGCTGCTGCAGACTGCAGGCGGTTTCTGCACCGGAAAGGTGATCCAGAACCGCCATACCCCCGATCCTCACTGCTTTATCGGTGAGGGTAAGGCGCTGGAAGTGAAGATGCTGGTGGAAGCCACCGCATCCACTATGGTGATCTTTGATAATGAACTGTCCCCTGGCAATATCCGGGCGCTGGAGGAGATCATCGGCGTGACAGTCCTGGACCGCAGCGCCCTGATCCTGGATATTTTTGCCCAGCGGGCCAAGACCAAGGAAGGCCGCCTCCAGGTGGAGCTGGCTCAGTATAAATATCTGCTGCCCCGACTTTCCGGTATGGGTGCCAGCCTGTCCCGGCAGGGCGGCGGCATCGGCACCCGGGGCCCCGGTGAGACCAAGCTGGAAACGGACCGCCGTCACATCCGGGAACGGATCAACCGTCTGGAGGAAGAGCTGGAGCAGGTACGCAAGGTCCGGGGTGTTCAGCGGGAGCGTCGGATGAAAAACTCCGTGCCGGTGGTCGCCATTGTGGGCTATACCAACGCCGGCAAATCCACCCTGCTGAACCAGCTTACCGGCGCGGGCATCCCTGCCAATAACCGGCTGTTTGACACCCTGGATACCACCTCCCGGCAGCTTACGGTATCCGATAACCTGGATGTGATCCTATCTGATACGGTAGGTTTCATTGCCAAACTGCCCCACCATCTGGTGAATGCCTTCCACGCTACCTTGGAGGAACTGGAGTATGCAGATCTTTTGCTTCATGTCATCGACGCTTCCGATCCCCATGTGGAGCAGCACGTCCGGGTGGTGAACCGACTGATTGCTAAGCTGGCAAAGCCCGATACCCCGGTGCTGCAGTGCTACAATAAGGCAGACCTGGTCTATTCCGAGGACATCCCCACGGGCAAGGATGTTGTGGCTATTTCCGCCAAGAAGGGCATGAACATGGATGGTCTGCTGAAAGCCATTGAAACGGCCCTGGACCACGCCCGGCATCATGTTGTAGTATGCCTTCCTTATTCCATGGGCGGCATGGTGGAGACGCTCCACAACAATGCCCAGGTAAAAAATGTGGAATATACCGGAAACGGAATTGAAGTGGAAACCATTTTGGACGATATCCTCTACGGACGGCTCCGGGAGTATATTGTGAAGGAGTGCTGAATTTGGACGAGTATCTTGTCCCGACAGCGTTCGGAGAAGATGAGTTTATAGAGAAAAAGTCCCGCTTCATTGGCAGGGCCTGGCCTGTGGAGACGGAAGAAGAGGCCCTGGCAAAGATCCAGGAAATGAAAAAACAGCATTACGATGCCACCCACAACTGCTGGGCCTACATCATCCGGGACGGCGCGGTGCGCTTTTCCGATGACGGAGAACCCGGTGGTACCGCCGGGATGCCCATGCTCCAGGTATTGCAGCGGGAGGGGCTTTTCAACATCGTATGTGTGGTGACCCGGTACTTTGGCGGCATCCTTCTGGGCGCGGGCGGATTGGTCCGTGCCTACACCAAGGGCGCGAAAATTGCCGTGGATGCCGCGGGAAAATCCATGAAGCGGGTGTGGACGGTGCTGTATGTACCCTGCCCTTATCCTTTTTATGAGCGGGTGAAGCTGGAAGTTGCCGCTTTTGGCGGCATTATCCGCACCTGCGATTTCGGGGCGGAAGTGGAACTGGAGCTGCTGTTCCCGGAAGCCCAGGCTCAGCCCTTCCTGGACCGGCTGACGGATATGACCTCCGGCACGGTGGAGGGCATGGAGACCGGCCAGGAATACAGAGCGTTTCCGGTATAGAATTGATAATAGAAAATTGAAAATATGGAAGTGAAGGTGTATTCTGCTGGATACATATCATTCCTGAAAGATAATCCTCAATTTCAATTATCAATTACCAATTACAAAAATTAATGAGTTGCCGCATAGCACGCAAACCGTTTTTTGCGGCGGGCTGAGGGCAGCCCACCCTACGATTCCTTTTGCAAAGTACATAATTTTCAATTTTCAACTTTCAATTTATATTTAATTGAGGAGTGGTCAATATGACGGTACGGGAAGAACTGGAACGTTTGGAACATCGCAGACTGAACCCCCTTGCGGCCTTTGCGGACAAGTCCGGCGGACGGCCCCGGTATGAGGCGCCCCGGGAGGAGGATGTGCGGACCTGCTATCAGCGGGATATCGACCGCATTGTCCACAGCAAGGCGTTCCGGCGGCTGATGCACAAGACCCAGGTGTTCCTGCAGCCAGAGGGAGACCACTACCGCACCCGAATGACCCACACCCTGGAGGTAGCCCGGATCGCCAGCACCATCACCCGGGCCCTGGGACTTAACGAAGACCTGGCAGAGGCCATTGCCATGGGCCACGACCTGGGACATACCCCCTTCGGTCATGCCGGAGAAGCGGCCCTGACGGAATGCTGGGGCAGGCCTTTCCGGCACAATGAGCAGAGCCTGCGGGTGGTGGATTACCTGGAAAAGGATGGACAGGGACTGAACCTGACCCATGAGGTCCGGTTGGGCATCTTAGGACACACCGGGGAATACCACCCGGAGACCCTGGAGGGCCAGATCGTTCGCCGGTCTGACCAGATTGCTTATGTGAACCACGATATCGACGATGCCATCCGGGCGGGGATTTTGACCAACGAGGATATCCCCAAAGGCATTTCCGGCATCCTGGGACAAAACCACAGCGAACGGATCAATACCCTGGTCACAGATGCCATCCGGACTTCTACCGAGGCGGGCACCTTTTGCCTCTCCCCTGATGTGGAAAAGGCCCTGAAGGACCTGCGCTCCTTTATGTTCGAGCGGGTCTACCGCAACCCCATTGCCAAGGGGGAGGAGAGCAAGGCCAAGGCCATGTTGGGACGGCTGTATGAGTACTACATAAAGCACCCCGAAGCCCTACCTGAGGATTTTCATCCCCAGCTTTCCTTTGATGGTATGGAGCGCACCGTCTGCGATTATATTGCAGGCATGACGGATAACTACGCTGTCGATAAATATACGGAGATTTTCATTCCTTCGGGCTGGCAAGTTCGGGGATAATGTGATATAATAAACAAATTCAGAAACAGAGGGGTGACTGTTGTGAAAAAACAGGTCATTATGAAGATTTTGCTGATCCTGCTCCCCATCCTGGCGGTGGGGCTTGCCACCACTGTGGACAGTGTGCTGGTATTTGATCCCCAGGCGGGAACCATGGACTATTATTCCTATTTTACACCGCTGGATGTGGAGGGTTTTCAGGTAATTACGCCTCTGGCGGCGATTCTCAGCGCCGTCAGCGGACTTCTGACCGCGGTGTATATGGCAGCCAAAAAGGAATGGTGCCTGAAGGGCATTGTGGGTGTTTCCTTCTGCGCCGCAACCCTGGCGGTCCTGCCCATCCTGTTTGCTGCGGATGTGAAGATCGTCCCCAATGTGGGTCTTCCCATCCTGATGATTAGCCACTGTCTTCTGGCTTACTTTATGGTGAAAAAGCCTGCCAAAGAGGAAGCACCCAAGGTCCGCACGCTGCGGAAGTAAACTGTATTTTCAATTCCCGATGAAAGGAGGGTACACATGGCATTCCCACCCGCATTTTTAGACGAGCTTACCGCCCGGAATCCCATTGAGGACGTGGTGGGTCAGTATGTGACGCTGAAACGGTCCGGCGCCAATATGTTCGGCCTGTGTCCCTTCCATGGGGAAAAAACCGCATCCTTTTCCGTTGCTCCTGACAAGGGCATCTACTATTGCTTCGGCTGTCACAAAGGCGGCAGTGTCATCAATTTCCAGATGGAGATCGAGGGACTGAGCTACCCTGATGCTGTCCGCGCCCTTGCCAAACGGGTGGGCATGGAGGTGCCGGAGGACGAGCAGTACCAAAGCCGCTACCGCCAGCAGGAGCGGTTGTGGGCCCTCCATAAGGAAGCTGCGCGGTATTTCCACAGCTGCCTGTATGCCCCTGTGGGTAAGGCGGCCCTGGACTACGCCCTGGGCCGGGGAATGCCCAAAGCAACCCTGACCAGATTCGGCATTGGTTATGCCCCCGACAGCTGGACGGGGCTGGTGGATGCCATGCGAAAAAAGGGATACACCGATCAGGAGCTGCGGGATTCCGGCCTGGTTACCGTGTCCCAGAAAAACGGCAATCTGTTTGACCGTTTCCGGGACCGGCTGATGTTCCCCATTATTGACGTTCGGGGAAATGTGATCGGCTTCGGCGGCCGGATCATGGGCAATGACAAGTCCGGGGCAAAATACTTAAATTCCCCGGAGACCATGATTTTTAATAAGAGAAAGAACCTCTTTGCTCTGAATCTCGCGAAAAAGAGCAAGCTGGGGTATTTGATCCTGGTGGAGGGCTATATGGATGCCATCGCCCTGCATCAGTATGGCTTTGACTGTGCCGTGGCCTCCCTGGGTACCGCCCTGACAGAGGACGGTGCTGCGCTGCTGAGCCGGTATACGGAGCAGGTGGTACTGATCTATGACGGCGACACCGCTGGACAGAACGCCACCAAGCGGGCCATTCCGATTCTGGAAAAGGCTGGCCTGCAGGTGAAGGTGCTGCAGATGCGGGACGCCAAGGATCCGGATGAATTCCTGAAAAAGTTCGGTGCGGACCGGTTTAAGCTGCTGCTGGAGGAATCCTCCAATCGGGTGGAATACCAGCTCAACGCCATTTTGAAAAAATATGACCTGCGGGATGATGACCAGAAGGTGAAATACCTGCAGGAATCCGCGGAGCTGATCTGCACGCTGGGCAGCGCGGTTCAGCGGGAGGTCTATGCAGGCCGGGTGGCGGAGGCTGCCAAGATCAGCATGGAAGCCATGCAGATCGAAGTGAAACGGGCTTACAATCGACGGCTGAACCGGGAAAAGAAGAAGCAGGAAAAAATTGACCTGTCTCCCGTTAAGAAGCTCCAGCCCAAAAGCCGGACCATCCGCTATGACAATATGAAATCCGCCATGGCGGAGGAGATGCTGCTGGCTCTGGCACTGCGGGAACCGGCATTTCTGGACCAGACCCGGGAGCTGAAACCGGAAATGTTCTCCTCAGAACTGCTGGGCCGGGTATTTGCCCAGCTTACCGCACGGCACCGGGAGGGACTGGAAGTGTCCCTGGGCGGCCTGTCCGATTTTACATCGGAGGAAATGTCTCATGTTGCCGGCATTTTGCAGCGGCAGGAGGGACCGGTCAACGAGCAGGCCCTTGCCGACTGCATCCGAACCATTCAGCGGGAATATCAGTCCGGCCGGGTGGAGACAGAGGATGACCTGCGGAAGTTCCAAAACAAGATGAAGGAAAGAAAAGGAATCAAAGCATGACAGAGCTTTTGGAAAAGCACAGCCCTGTGCCGATGACCGGCGGCGAGGATGATGTGCGCCTTTTTCTGAGCGAGATCCGGGAATTTCCCCGGCTATCCCCGGAGGAGGAGCGGGAAATCGCCCGGCGCTGCGCCCAGGGGGATAAAACCGCCATCCGGCAAATGGTGAATGCCAATCTGCGGCTGGTGGTGTCCGTGGCCCGGGAGTACGCCGGGCGGGGCGTTGCACTGCTGGATCTGATCCAGGAGGGAAGCATCGGATTGCTGGTGGCGGCCCGGAAGTTTGACTACACTCTGGATTATCGCTTTTCTACCTACGCTACAAAATGGATCCGCCAGGGCGTTACCCGGTGCCTGATGAACCACGCAGGTTTGATCCGGGTGCCCTTACATACGGCGGAGCGGATGCGGAAGGTGCAGCAGGCCAGAGCGGCGCTGCTGCAGGAGAATGGGGAATTGCCTTCTGCTTTTGAAATTGCCGAAAAAACCGGGATCTCCCAAGAGAAAGTCCGGGAACTGCTGCAGATCACCCCGGAGGTCTGCTCTCTGGATGTGGCCACCGGCGACGATGAGGATGGAACGCTGGCAGCACTGCTGGAGGATATCCATGCCCCCCAGCCCCAGGAGGAACTGGTCCGCCGGGAGCTGGAGCATACCCTGCAGACTCTGCTCAGCGCATTGAATGAACGCCAGCAGCAGATCCTGCGACTCCATTTCGGCATGGAGGATGGTACCTGCTATTCGCTGGAGGAGATCGGAAAAAAGCTGGGTATTTCCAAAGAACGGGCCCGCCAGATCGAGCGGCAGGCCATGGAGAAGCTGCAAAAAATGGGCGCCAGCATGGGATTGGAGGATTTTTTAAGTGAGTAAACTGGATTTTTCCTTTGAAACAACTCCCTGGGAAACTTTTTTAATGACCAAGCAGGCAGGAGACAGTGTTTCTTCCGCCGATCTTCTGGCTATGCTGGAAGGGGAGGACGAGCAGTATGTGGAGGATGCCCTGGGGGATCTGGAAACTGCCTGCATCGGGCTGGATGTTTCTGACCTGCCTAAGGGACCCGGAACCGGCGAGGCAGCCCTGCGGCTGCGGCAGGAGATGCAGCTTGTCCAAAAGGGCTTGAAACCGGATGCCCTGGAGGAGGGAGATCCCCTTCGGCTGTATCTGGAGGAAGTGGCAGGGATGCCTGCCTGTGGAGACGAAGTGCTTCTGGCAGAGCAGTGCGCCAAGGGCGACGAAAATGCCATGCAAACCCTGACCGATCTGGGACTGAGCCGGGTAATCCAGATGGCTTGTGAGCATACCGGATATGGAGTTCTGCTGATGGACCTGATCCAGGAGGGAAGTCTGGGCTTGTGGCAGGCTATCCGGAATTATCGCGTCGGAGACTATCCCACTCACCGGGACCGCTGGATCCGCTTCTATATGGCAAGAGCCATCACCCTGCAGGCCAGAGCCAACGGTGTGGGCCAAAAGCTGCGCACCGCCCTGGAAGATTACCGGGCTGTGGATGAGCGGCTGCTGGGGGAACTGGGCCGGAATCCCACCATCGAGGAAATTGCCCTGGAGCTGCACATGACCGGGGAGGAAGCGGCGTCTGTGAAGAAGATGCTGGACACCGCCCGGCTGCTGGCCCAGGCAAAGAAAGTGCCGGAGGCTGAGGAGGAAGCGGAAGAAGAGGACCAGGCGGTGGAAAACACAGCCCTGTTCCAGATGCGCCAGCGCATCTCCGATCTTTTGTCCGGTTTGAGTGAAACCGATGCGAAGC
>JAXJVC010000388.1:0-2860 GCA_036308745.1 Oscillospiraceae bacterium
AGGGTGAGGATGGCGGCAGCGACAATCCCCGGTCCTTTGACAAGGCAGCCTGGTGGAAGAAACTGATCATTCTGGCAGCCGGTGCGGCTATGAATTTCATCATCGGTGTGCTGATCATGGTCATGGTCTATCTGCCTGTTCGGCAGGTGGTGGTCCCGGTGATCCACAGCTTTGAGGAATTTTCCACTGTAGATGGGGCCAACGGCTTGCAGGTCGGTGACCGGATTCTGGAGGTGGATGGAGAAAAGCTGTATGTCCAGTCGGACTTCTCTCTGATCCTGACGCTGAACGGAGGCGATGTCCACGACCTGGTAGTGGAACGCCAGGGCAAAAGGGTGGTCCTGGATGATCTCCTTATGGAAAAGCATGAGGTCACCTATGAGGATGGTTCCACCGGAATGCTGTATGGTATGAACTTCTCCGTGGAGGATCTGGATTTCCCCGGGAAGCTGGCATACGCCTGGAATAATTCCCTGGATACGGTTCGCATGGTTCGGCTGAGCCTGCAGATGCTTTTTACCGGCAAGGCGGGGTTCTCTGATATGTCCGGCCCTGTGGGAATCGTGGTGCAGATGTCCGATGTGGCGGAGGCTTCCGAGACCTGGGTGGATGCGCTGCTGAATATGCTCTATTTCGGCGGTTTCATTGCCATCAATCTGGCGGTGATGAACCTGCTGCCTATCCCCGCCCTGGACGGCGGCCGTATTGTCGGTGTGCTTTTGACCACTGCTGTGGAGGCCGTTACCAAAAAGAAGATCGATCCCAAGTATGAGGGCTATCTTCACGGCGCGGGCATGGTGCTTCTCCTGGGCTTGATGGCCATCATCATGTTCAAAGACATCATCGGTCTTTTTCAGTAAAGAAAGGTGAAACATATGACAAGACAGATTTTTGTAGGTGGGATCCCCATTGGCGGCGGCGCTCCTGTGGTGATCCAGTCCATGCTGAATACCAAAACCACTGACGTGGAAGGTTCTTTGGAGCAGATCCGGAAGCTGGCATCCGCCGGCTGTCAGGTGGCCCGGCTGGCCGTACCCAATATGGAAGCCGCCCGGGGCTTTGCGCAGATTGCCAAGGAAAGTCCTCTGCCCCTGGTTGCGGACATTCATTTTGACTATAAGCTGGCCATTGCCGCCGCAGAAGGCGGCGCTGCCAAGATCCGCATCAATCCCGGCAATATTGGCGGCGAAGATCGGGTCAAGGCTGTTGTGGATGTGTGCCGGGAAAAGCATATCCCCATCCGCATCGGCGTCAATGGCGGCAGCCTGGATAAGAAGCTTCTGGAAAAGTATGGCCACCCCACAGCGGAAGCCCTGGTGGAAAGCGCCTTCGAGCATCTGGAACTGCTGGAAAAGCAGGGGTTCTATGATACCTGCGTGTCCATGAAGTCCTCCACTGTTCCTACTATGGTGAAGGCCGCCCGGCTGTTCCGCAATAAATGTGACTATCCCATCCACATCGGCGTTACCGAGACCGGCCCCGTGAAGCAGGGACTGATGAAGTCTGCCATGGGCATCGGTGCGCTGCTTTTGGATGGCATCGGCGACACCATTCGGGTCAGTTTGACGGACGATCCTGTGGAGGAAGTCTATGCCGCCAAGGATATCCTGAAGGCTGCGGGCCTGCGGAAAGAAGGCGTGAATATCATTTCCTGCCCCACCTGCGGCCGGACCCGGATCGACCTCATCGGCCTGGTAAACAAGGTGGATGAAGCGCTGAAGGATTGCGAAAAGCCCATCACCGTAGCCGTTATGGGCTGCGTGGTCAACGGTCCCGGCGAAGCCCGGGAGGCCGACATCGGCATTGCCGGCGGTGACGGCTGGGGCATGATTTTTGAAAAGGGTGAGCAGGTGGAAAAGCTGCCCTACGAGGAGCTGCTGCCTGCCCTGCTGAAGCGAATTGATAGACTGTAAATAAAACGTGTCATTGCGAACCAGTCCGCAGACTGGTGTGGCAATCTCCACGATTCTGGGATATTTGCGTAAAACGTGGAGATTCCCACGCCAGTGTGAGCACTGGCTCGGAATGGCATTCTTTTGAGGTTTCCCTATGACAGAGCAAGTATTTTTTCTGAATATGTTCCCGGACTATGTGCCGCCTGAGGAGCTGGAAGCAGCTCTTTCTCAGGCGGCCATTGTTGCTGCGGATATTGATCCCGAAAGCCGGGGGGTTTCCGTGGCTGTCCACAGTGAGGGGTACATTCCCCAGCGGCTGCTGGATCAGGCGGGAAGAGAAATTTCCTCCCTTTATGGCCTGAAATATCTGAACCTCACAGCCACCCATCCTGAGAGCGAACTCCACAAAGTAGAGCCTGGGGAACTGCTGCATCTGTTTGTCAGCCGTAATTCCATGACCCGTGGCTCCCTGGCGGGGGCGAGCTGGGAGTGGCAGGGAACGCAGCTGCAGATCAAACTCCGGGCCAACGGCAAGAAGGAACTGGAGGAACTGGTGCCCCAGGTGCAGAATGTGCTGCGGGAGCGGTTTGCTGCCCCGGTGACCATCACCATTGAGGCGGGGCAGACCCTGGAGGGTAAGGCTTTGTTTGAAGCCATGGAGTCCATGCGTGGCTCTATGCTGGAAAGTCTGCCTGCGGTGGCTGCACATAAGGAAAAGTCCAAGGAAGCCCCTCAGACGGCTCCCAGCGAGACCTTCTACGGAAAGCCCTTTAAGGGAAATACCGTGGCCATGAAGGACCTGAACATGGACATGGGTACCATCATCGTGGAGGGTAAGGTCTTCAATGTGGACCACAAGGAACTGAAAAAGCGGAACGCCTGGGTGGTAAAATTCGACCTGACAGACAATACCGGTTCCATCCGCATCAGCCGTTTCATGGAAGCCACAGAAGCCAAGCCCTTCC
>JAXJVC010000389.1:0-2098 GCA_036308745.1 Oscillospiraceae bacterium
AAGCTGATCCTGGGTCAGTCCCATCTGCTTGCGGTGGGATACAATACGTTTTCCCAATGTTTGTTCCATAGGTTGTTCCTCCTTGTTTTCGCTGGCACTATCATGCCATAGATTGGCAAAAAAAGCTATCAATTATTCGTTAATTCCCCAATCTTTTTAGGTCAACGGCCGGTTGAACACCGCTCAACCACCGGTTGCGAGCGGTTTTTCTTGCAAAAAGCGGGGGCATATGCTATCCTTGACACAAAGGAGGCGAGACTATGCAGCTATATATCAAACAGCGTATTTTCTCCTGGACCGATAGTTTCGATGTCTTTGACGAAACAGGAGAAGCCCGTTACGAAGTCAAGGCGGAGTTTTTCGCCCTGGGCCATCAGATCCATGTTTACGACAAGCGCACCGGCGCAGAAGTGGGCTCCATCCATCAGAAGCTACTGACCCTAATGCCGGAATTTGAGATCGTCATCGGCGGCCGGGTGCAGGGCCGGATCCGCAAGCAGTTCACCCTGTTCCACCCCCGCTATCAGGTGGATTACCGGGGCTGGGACGTAGAGGGCGACTTCATGGGCTGGGACTACCGGGTCACCCAGGGCAGTATGGAGGTCATGTCCATCTCCAAGGAGCTGTTCAACTGGAGCGACACCTATGTGCTCCGCTACAACAATCCCGCCAACGAGATGCCCGGTCTGCTGCTGGTCATCGCCATCGATGCCGCAAACTGCTCTCATAATGATTAATAAAGAAACGGAGATCCATATGGAAAAGATTACAAGCTTCACCATCGATCACATCAAACTCCTTCCGGGACTGTACGTCTCCCGGAAGGATAAGGTCGGTGCCGAGACCGTCACCACCTTTGACCTGCGGCTGACCAAGCCCAACGGTGAGCCGGTGATGAACACCGCCGAGATCCACACCATGGAGCACCTGGCCGCCACGTATCTGCGCAATGATCCCCAGTGGAAGGACAAGGTCATCTACTTCGGCCCTATGGGCTGCCGCACCGGCTTCTATTTGCTGCTGGCCGGCGACTACACTTCCCGGGACATCGTCCCCCTGGTATTGAACTGCTTCCGCTTCATCCGGGATTTCCGGGGCGAGGTTCCCGGTGCCAGTGCAAAGGACTGTGGAAATTACCTGGATATGAACCTGCCTATGGCAAACTACTGGGGCGCGAAATACGCCGCCCTGCTGGAAACCATCGACGACACCCGGCTTATTTACCCGGAGTAAGGAGAAAACTATGACAAAGCTTGGAATCATCGGCGCTATGACCATTGAGGTGGAGACCCTGAAGGAAAGTCTGGAAAACCTGACCGTATCCCACCGCACCGGCATGGAATTTTATGAGGGTACTCTGGAAGGCCTCGATGTGGTTATCGTCCAGTGCGGTGTGGGCAAGGTAAACGCCGCCATGTGCGCCCAGACCCTGTGTGTGTGCTACGGCGTGACCCATCTGGTAAACACCGGTATCGCCGGTTCCCTCTGTGCCGACCTGGATATTGGCGATCTGGTGGTCAGCCGGGATGCCATGTATCACGACTTCGACTGCAACGCCTTCGGCTATCCCACTGGCAAAGTCCCCGGCATGGATGTCATCGCCTTCCCCGCCGACCAGGCCATGATGGGCTACGCCTTTGCCGCAGCGGAGGCCGTAAACCCCGGCCACACCAAAACCGGCCGGGTGGCCAGCGGCGATCAGTTTGTGGCGGAAAAGACCCTGAAAGAGCAGATCATCGCCCGCACCCAGGGCCTGTGTACCGAGATGGAGGGTGCCGCCATCGCCCAGACTGCCTACCGCAACGGTATCCCCTTCGTGATCCTCCGGGCCATCTCCGATAAGGCAGACGACAGCGCTGAAATGGATTACCCCACCTTCGAGCGCATCGCCGCCCACCGCTGCGCCCAGGTCACCAAAAACCTGGCAAAGCAGCTGAAAAAATGCTGAATCATACAGAAAAGGGATCGTAATTTTTGTTACTGCACTTGTCAAGCAAAAGTAGACACTAAAAAAGCATAACTACACGAAGCCCAGTTCGGTCTTGTACTGAACTGGGCTTTTGTAGCCCAAGGCGGCAGCTGGACGGTGGTTATTGAA
>JAXJVC010000390.1:0-1817 GCA_036308745.1 Oscillospiraceae bacterium
GTGATCCTGTACCCGGAAAGTCTGCATCCGGCACAGCCCCATCCGGCATTTCGTAGATCACATATTCGATCTCACCCATGCGGCCGTTTTCCAACCGCTTCTGGCTTCGGGTCAGGTATCCGTATTCCTCCAGTTCCCGGAGCGTGGAATTCACACTGTCCACGCCTTCCTTACAGATGGCGGCAACACCCCGGGTGCTGTAATGCCATTCATCCGGCAGGCTCAGAAACAGGGATAAGAGTCCTTTTGCTTTCAGGCTCAGGTTCCGATCCCGCAGATGGTAATTGCACATGGTCGTGTAGTTGGCATTCTTCTCAACGCGGAATACAGCCACGGCCACCACCGCCTTTCCTCCCGCCGGAAGATGCTGCCGGAACCAGGTATGGGCACTCATCAAACACACAGTCGCCGCGAAGGGAATATGGCGTGTGATATCGGCAGTTCCTGCATTCCGGATACCGGCCGTCACAGCCGTCATCATAGTGGTTGTGTCCCGGCGTCTCCCGCATCAGTGCTTCTATGGCACACATACTTCCATCAGTAAAACTCATGCCGATCCCTCCGTTTCTTGTCTCCGGAAGGTTGTTTCTCCATTCTTCATGTGATCCGTCCTCTCCGGTGCATAAGAAAAGGGAGCGATATCCGCTTTTTGTAATAAGCTTCTAACGCTCCCTTGTTCCGGTATGCTCCTGTGAAATTATAAGGCTGCTTCCGGTGCAGTCCTTCCCGGTGCTTTTGCTTTCGGTGCATGATCCATCGCCTCTTTCTTTTTTTCTCCGAGCTGCTCAAGGACAGAAGGTTTCTTTTCTGCTCCGCCTCTTGCAGCTGCCTTCTTTTCCATTTCCTGTGCCAGCTTCCTCGATGCTGTCTTATCGGCCAGCTCGAATACCCGGTCAGCTTTGTCGTAATGATAGACATTATCCGAAAGCCGCTCTGCCGGTGCTACCTGCGTCTCATTGATGGTCTGTACCATCTCCGCCAGGTCATGATAATCCTGGGTTCCGTCATCCGGAATCAGGAGTACCTCATGAATGGATGAAGGAAGGACGAAGAAATCACCGCCGATCTTCTCAGCCGCCTGATCCATGAAACCCGGATACTGAATAACAGACGCTCCCATGAAGGAGCCTTCCACTGTAGCCACCAGCATCATAGGTTCCCCTGTTGCAATCTCTTCCGGCTTCATTCCCATCATATCCGCCATCACTTCCTGCATGGAGCGAAGGGAGGCCGGATGGGTGAGCGGTGCATTCTCAAGGGCGTCCTGATGAAGCTGCTCTGCTGTGATACCGAAGGCTTTCAGCTGCTGATTAGTAATCACGGAAGTCATCTTACCGCCGGAGCTGTCACCCATATCAACTCGATAGATCAGAGCCATATCCTCAACCTTCTGATGGGGGATATTCTCCAGCCTGTCCTCATTTCCCTTCTGAGGAATGACCTCCATCATCAGCTTCGGTTTCATGGCTTCATAGTCTGTCAGCTCCCCAATATTAAACTGGGGTGTATGATCCACTACCTTCATAAGCTGTGCTTCCACCTCCTCCAAAATGTCCTCATAGGGACGGCCCGCTTCATAGGCCTGAAAGGCACCGGTCATATTGAGATTTGCCTCGACCGGGGAGTCCCCGCTGCGGAAAGAAATCCCACGGTAGGATTCTCCCTGGAGCTTCTCCACATCCCGGATCCCGATCCTCACATCGGCAAGCTCCGGCGGCAGGTCTTCGGCAAACCGGGCCTGCAGATCCTCTTTCATCTGTTCCAGAAACTGCTCATAATTCATCTGACGTCCTCCTTTGCGTGATTTGGAAATAAAA
>JAXJVC010000391.1:0-3757 GCA_036308745.1 Oscillospiraceae bacterium
CAGCGGCGGCGGCAAGCCTGACTCCGCAATGGGCGGCGGCAAGGACGTGACCAAGATGGACGAAGCTCTGGCATCTGTTGCCGACTTCGTTGCTTCCAAGCAGTAATTTTGATATCCAGGGCGCCGCCGCCAAAGCGGCGCCCTTTTCACATGAAAAGAAAGGAGACGCAGGGCATGCGGAAATTAATGTGGTTTACCATTGGGTTTGGCATGGCCTGCGCCCTTTGTGCGTATGGACTTCCCGAAGGGTTGCTTCTTCCTGCCGCAATGGCGTCTCTTTTCCTGTGCGGTGTGTTTGTTCTGGTAAGAAACAGATGGAAGCAGGGAAGAATCCCGGCGGTGCTTTGTCTTGGCTGCGTACTGGGATTTTTCTGGTTTGCTCTGTTTCAGAATCTCTATTTGGTTTTGCCCGTATCTCTGGATGGACAAGAGATGGATGGGGTGGTCACTGCCTCGGATTACAGTTATGAGACCAACTACGGCTCCGCAGTGGATGGCGTATTGGAAATTGCGGGAAAACCCTACCAAGTTCGTGTGTATTTGAACGAAACGACAGAAATCGTCCCCGGGGATGTGCTTCAGGGAACGTTCCGCTTCCGGGTCACCACCCCGGATGGGGAGGAGGAAGCTACCTACCATCCGGGTAAAGGTATCTTCCTGCTGGTCTATCAGCGGGGGGATGTGACCATGGAAACAGGGGAGGATACACCCTGGTGGTGTTATCCGGCCGTTCTGCGTCAGGAGATTAAGGGAATTTTGCAGGAAAGCTTCCCGGAAGATGTGTTTCCCTTTGCCAAGGCGCTGCTGCTGGGCGACAGCTATGATTTGGATTATGCCACGGATACGGCGTTTCAAATCAGCGGCATCCGGCATATCGTTGCGGTTTCCGGCCTGCATATTTCTATTCTTTACAGTCTGCTCCAGTTTCTCACGGCAAAGAAACGGTGGCTGACTGCTGGTCTGGGCCTTCCTGTTCTGCTGCTCTTTGCTGCGGTGGCCGGGTTTACCCCATCGGTGACTCGGGCCTGCATTATGGTGGGGCTGATGATGATTGCTGGACTTGTTGACCGGGAGTATGACCCTGCTACCGAATTGGCCTTCGCCTGTCTTGTAATGCTGACGGTGAATCCTCTGGTCATTACCTCTGTCAGCTTCCAGCTTTCTGTGGGCTGTGTCGCGGGAATTTTGCTGTTCAATGGAAAAATCAACGGCTGGATGACGGAGAAACGGAAGGGGAAGGGCAGACTGAAAACTTGGTTTTGCTCCTCGGTTTCCGTGACCCTCAGTGCCATGAGTCTGACTACGCCCATATGTGCCTGGTATTTTGGTATGGTCAGTCTGGTGGGTGTGGTGACCAATCTGCTGACTTTGTGGGTTGTGAGCCTGATCTTCAACGGTATCATTGGGGTGTGCCTGATGCATTTGTTCTCTGCCAAAGTGGCGTCCCTGTTGGGTTGGGCGCTTGCCTGGCTGATGCGGTATGTGGTGGTGACGGCGAAGACCCTGGCGTCTTTGCCACTGGCGGCGGTGTATACCCGAAGCGTCTATATTGTGGCATGGCTGATTTTCTGTTACCTCCTGCTGGCGGTATTTCTGGTGAAACGGAAGCGCCGTCCGGGTGTGCTGGGATGCTGTGCAGTCCTGGGACTTTGCGCAGCACTGCTGGCTTCCTGGGTGGAGCCGCTGCTGGATGATACCAGGCTGACGGTGCTGGATGTGGGACAGGGGCAATGTATTCTCTTCCAGAGCGAGGGAAAGCATTATCTCATCGACTGCGGCGGTGACAGCGATGGGTCAACGGCAGACATTGCGGCGGAAACCCTGCTGAGCCAGGGGGTATCCCGGCTGGATGGCATCATCCTGACCCACTGGGACCGGGATCATGCAGGAGCGGTGGAGAACCTGTTGGCCCGGGTGGAGGCGGAGATATTGTTCCTGCCAAAGGGGGAAGGAAGCACCGGCCTACCCGGAGAGAAGGTCTTCGTGGACCAGGATCTGGAAGTTACCTTCGGTGAAACCAAAATCACCATTTTCGCGCCTCCTTTTTCTTTCTCAAACAACGAAAGCAGTCTGTGTGTCTTGTTACAGACGGAAAAATGTGCTATACTGGTTACCGGTGACCGCAGTGACTTCGGAGAACGGATGCTCCTGCGGCATACAGACTTACCGGATGTGGATGTACTGATTGCAGGACATCATGGTTCCAGGCATTCCACATCGGAGGAGTTACTCAGGGAAGTGACACCGGAAACAGTGATCATATCTGTGGGAGAGGGAAATCCCTACGGACACCCTGCGCCGGAGCTTTTGCAGCGGTTGCAGGACTTCGGCTGCGCCGTTTACCGGACAGATCTGAATGGAACCATTACTTACAGGAGGTGACACCATGGCAAAGAAACAGTCTGCGGGGAATAACCTGCAGGAACTGAAATTACATCTGAAAAATAAGGACTTGGGACGGCTGTATATTTTCCATGGCGAGGAGACCTTCCTGCTGAACCATTATCTTACCCAAATCAGGAAGCAGCTTCTGGATCCCCTGACAGAGTCCTTCAACTTCCATCGCCTGAACAATGAGACCTTTGACATCCGCTCTTTTGCTGATGCGGTGGAGAACCTTCCCATGATGGCAGAAAGCACCTTTGTTCAGGTGGATGACATTGACCTGTTCAAAATGAACGAGGGCGACCGGACAAAAATGACGGAGATCCTTTCCGATATTCCGGATTACTGCACTGTGGTATTCACTTATGAGACGGTTTCCTGGAAGCCGGATAAGCGGCTGAAAAAGCTGTGGGAGGCGGTTGATGGCAACGCTCTCATCGTGGAGTTTGCCAAGCAGGACCAGCGGGATCTGATCGCCTGGGTCACCCGGCATTTTGCCGCTCAGAAAAAACGGATCTCTACAGACCTGTGTGCCTACCTCATCGATATTACCGGGGGTACCATGACTGCCCTCAGCGGGGAGATCCAGAAAATCTGTGCCTATTCCGGTGCGGATGAGATCAAAAAGAGCGATATTGATGCAGTGACAGAGCCGGTGCTGGACGCGGTGGTGTTCCAGATGACGGACCTGCTCAGTAGTGGTCGGTATGACCAGGCCATGCTGAAGCTGCAGACCCTCCTGAAAATGCAGCAGGAGCCGCTGGCGATTCTGGGCGCAGTAGGCGGTCACTTCCGTCGCATCGGTACAGCCAGAACCCTGCTGGACTACGGCAAGAATGCCTCGGACCTGCAAAAGTTATGCGGCATTCCAGACTATCCCGCCAGAAAGACCATGGAGGCCGCCCGACGGTTCCGTCCGGAATTCTGCGCAAAGGCGGCAGAGCTGGTTCTGGAAACGGACTACAAAATGAAGACCTCCTTTGATGAGCCGGAGCGTCTGCTGGAGCTGTTGATTTTGCAGCTTGCACAGGAGGCAGTCCATGGTTAAGATCAAAGAAGCTATTTTGGTAGAAGGGCGCTACGACAAGAATACCCTCAGTCAGATCGTGGATGCTCCCATTCTGGAGACTTCGGGTTTTGGTATTTTTAAGGACAAAAAGCAGATGGCTCTCCTGCGGCGGGTTGCGGAAAGCCGTGGGCTGATTGTGTTCACGGATCCTGACGGCGCGGGCTTTGTGATCCGCAACCACATCAAAAGCGCGATTCCCGGAAAATACCTGAAGCACGCCTACATTCCCGATATTATGGGAAAGGAACGGCGGAAAGCCGCTCCCGGTAAGGAGGGCAAGCTGGGAGTTGAAGGGATGACCCC
>JAXJVC010000392.1:0-4853 GCA_036308745.1 Oscillospiraceae bacterium
GCCGTACTCTATCCCTTTGGTTACGGTCTGTCCTACACCACCTTCTCTTTGGAAACCCGCGAGACCGCCCCTCTTTCCTGGCAGGTGACTGTCACCAACACCGGAACCTGCTCCGGCAAAAACGCAGTTCTGCTGTTTGGGGAGAAGCCCCAGGGCGTTCTGGGCAATCCTGCCCGGGAGCTGGTAGCCTTTGCCAAAACCGGGGAGCTTGCCCCCGGGGAAAGTCAGACTCTCACCCTTTCCGTGGAAGAATACCGGCTTGCATCCTACGATGACAGTGGTCTCACCGGTCACAAGTCCTGCTATGTCCTGCAGGAGGGCGAATACCGTTTCTATGTGGGCGGAAGTGTCCGGGATGCCCAGGAGGTTGGAAGCCACACCGTGGAGGACTTGAAGGTCCTCCGGAATCTCTCCGAAGCCGCCGCCCCCGCCAAGGCCTTCCCCATCCTGTGTAATCAGGATGGCAAGCCCGGCCAGCGGGCCGCGTCTGCCAGAGCTTCGACGCTGAAGCAGCGCATTTTGGGGAACCTTCCCAAGGAAATTTTTATGACCGGGGACAAGGGATACAAGCTGAAGGATGTGAAAGAAGGCCGAATCTCCCTGGATACCTTTGTGGGCCAGCTAAGTCTGGAGGAACTGGAAGCCATCTCCCGGGGCGGCTACATCATGGGCCATCCCCTGGGAGCCAAGGGCAACGCCGGCATCTTCGGCGGTGTCTCCGAATCCCTCCGGGCCAAGGGGGTTCCCCCGGTGGTCACCACCGACGGCCCCTCCGGTATCCGGCTTTACGATTCCTGCTCTCTGCTGCCCATCGGCACGCTGCTGGCCTGCTCCTTTGATATGGAGTTGGCAGAAACCCTCTACGCTGCCGTAGGCCGGGAGATGAAGGACCGTGGCTCCGATGTGCTGCTGGCTCCCGGCATGAACATCCACCGCAATCCCCTCTGCGGACGGAATTTCGAATACTTCTCCGAGGATCCGCTTCTTTCCGGGCGGATGGCTGCTGCCGTGGTCCGGGGTCTGCAGTCTGAGGGTGTGGCCGCCTGCCCCAAGCATTTTGCCTGCAACAACCAGGAGGTCAACCGCAACCGAAACGATTCCATTCTTTCTGAGCGAGCCTTGCGGGAAATTTACCTGAAAGGCTTCGAGATTTGTGTAACAGAAGCCGCTCCCAAAACTCTGATGACCAGCTATAACAAGATCAACGGTGTTTGGGGCCACTACCATTACGACCTAGTGCAGACCATCCTCCGGGAGGAATGGGGCTATCAGGGCACCGTCCTCACCGACTGGTGGATGCAGTATGCCCCCTCCCCAGAATTCCCCCAGATGAAGGGCAACGCCTACCGGGTCCGCGCCCGGGTCAATGTGCTGATGCCCGGCAGCAAAAGTTTTGCCGACCGACGTCTGAAGCCCGACGGTACGCTGCTGGCTACTTACAAGCAGAAGGACGGCATCACCCTGGGCGAGATGCAGCTTAATGCAAAATACGTCCTTCAGACGGTTATGGACCTGAAAGAACTGTAAAAAAGAGGAGAAACCATGAAAACCAAACCCAAATACATGACCACCTTCCCCGAGCGGATCAGCTACTGGACCTATTTCGTAGGCCAGAATGTGTACTACAACATCACCGCAGCCTTTATTTCTACGTATCTTGCCATGCAGGGCATCTCCCTGGCTAAGGTAGCCATCGTGCTTCTGATTGTCAAGGTATGGGACGCGGTGAACGATCCCATCTTCGGTTTCATCTTCGACAAGGTAAAATTCAAAAACGGACAAAAGAGCCTGCCCTGGCTGCGGATCGCTGTTGGATTGATCCCCATCGTCACCATTCTTTTGTTCTCCATCCCCTCTGCCCTCAGTGAGACCGGCAAGCTCATCTGGTTTGGCGTAGCCTATGTGTTGTGGGATACCGTTTACACCCTGACCGATGTTCCCGCCTACGCCATGCTGAACACCATGACTGACAACCTCCAGGAGCGGAACACCCTGCTGTCCGTCAACCGGGTGTTCTCCGGCGCCGGTGTGCTGATCTACGGTGTGGTGCTGCCCCTGCTCATCAGCGAAAGTGTGGGTATGAGCTCCACCATGGCAGTAGCCATCCTGTCCATCTTCAGCGCCCTGACCATGGTACCCCTGTGCCTTAAGTGCAAGGAGCGCAACTACAAGCCCGAGGAAGAGGATGACAACTTCTCCCCCCGGCAGATGTTCCGATATCTGGGCAAAAACAAGTACCTGCTGACCTACTACGCAGGCTACATGGCCACCGATGCCCTGAAGACCTCCGCCGCCGTGACCCTGTTCGTTTCCTTCTATCTCTTTGGCAACTCCACCTTCAGCATTGTGCTGAACATTCTGAACATGGTCCCCGGTGTCTTTGCCGCCATGGCTATGCCCGCCCTTCTGAAGCGGTTTGACAAGTTCAAGACCCTGGTGGTGTGCAACTTCATCAACATCGCCCTGGGTCTGGTGATCTACTTCCTGGGCTGGGAGAATCAGACCCTGTTCATCATCCTCACCTGCATCCGCTGTGTCCCCCTGAGCATTGTGGGCATCCTGGCCTTCATGTTCACCCCCGACTGTGCCGAGTACGGCCAGTACAAGTCCGGCATCAGCGCCAAGGGCATCACCTTCGCCATCCAGACCTTCTCCGTGAAGATCACCGGTGCGGTGTCCTCCTCCCTGGCCCTGGCTCTGCTGGGCCTGTTCTCCTGGATCACCGTGGAGGCGGAGAGCTTTGCAGAGCTGGAGACCCTGGGCATCCAGCAGAGTGCAGGGGCCCTCAACGGCCTGTGGTTCGTCTACGCCATGGTGCCTGTCATCGGCATGATCATCAGCTCCATCTGCTATCTGTTCTACAAGCTCAACGACAAGGATGTGCAGATCATGGCAAAGTGCAACTCCGGTGAGATCACCCGGGAGGAAGCAGAAAAGCTTCTTTCCAGAAGATACTGAGATATTATGTAAATCAACTGTATGGCGGAGGCTCTTCTCCGCCATACTTTCTTTTCTCATAAAAAGTCCCGATTTATTGGACACATTGTGTGTTATCCTCCATGTAGCCCAGGAAAAAGGTTCGGTTTTGCGTCTTCTCCTCCACTTTCACTTTGAGGGTCTTCGCATTTCCTCTTGACAAAAGGCCCCTTCTGTGGCAATATATTGTGGAGGTTAAAAAGAAATGACACAACATATTGTGTCCTGTGCCGGAATCTGGCTCCCTTTGCCTCAATACCAACGGAAAGACAGGACAGAAACTATGATTCAAAGCATCATCAAGCGCGACGGACGCGTTGTTTTATACGACCAGAACAAGATCGCTGCCGCCATTCTCCGCTCTATGGAGGTCTCCGGCGACGGCAACGCTGCCGACGCTGCCCGTGTCGCCAACGACGTTCAGCATGACCTGGAGCGCCGGTTCTCCTCCCAGGCACCCAACATCGAAGCCATTCAGGACACCGTGGAACGTCAGCTGATGAACCATGGCTTCAACGCCGCTGCCAAGGCCTACATCCTCTACCGGGCCAACCGCACCCGGGCCAGAGAGGCCAACACCAGTCTGATGAAGACCATCGACGAGATCACTAACATCGACGCCCGCATCAGCGACATGAAGCGGGACAACGCCAATATTGACGGCAACACCGCCATGGGCAGCATGCTCCAGATTGGTGCCGCCGGTGCCAAGGCATACAACGAGATCTACCTCCTGCGGCCCGAGCACGCCAAGGCCTACCGGGAGGGTGACATCCATATCCACGACTTTGACTTCTACTCCCTGACCACTACCTGCTGCCAGATCGACATTCTGAAGCTGTTCCATGGCGGTTTCTCCACCGGTCACGGCTACCTGCGGGAACCCAAGAGTATCCAGAGCTACGCCGCTCTGGCTGCTATCGCCATCCAGTCCAACCAGAATGACCAGCACGGCGGTCAGTCTATCCCCAACTTCGACTATGGCATGGCCGAGGGCGTTGCCAAAACCTACCGCAAAGCCTTCTCCCGCCGCCTGAAGGATGCTCTGGAGGATTACCTGGACCTGGCCGACGAGGAGGCCGGTATTACCCGGATCATCGCGGAGGCCGAAGCCACCACCGGCGAGACTGCCCGCTTGGAAAGCAGCGAAGCATACATCGCCGCCGTTTCCACCGGTCTGCAGAGCCAGTACGGCCTGACCGATGTGATGGCCCGCAAGCTGATCTCCCGTGCCGCCCTCCGGGCTTACAAGAAGACCGACCGGGATACCAAGCAGGCTATGGAGGGCTTTGTCCACAATCTGAACACCATGCACTCCCGTGCCGGTGCCCAGACCCCCTTCTCCTCCATCAACTACGGTACCGACGTAAGCCCCGAGGGTCGGATGGTCATCCGCAATATCCTGCTGGCTCTGGATGCCGGTCTGGGTCACGGTGAGACCTGCATCTTCCCCATCCACATCTTCAAGGTCAAGGAAGGCGTTAACTACAACGAAAGTGACCCCAACTACGACCTGTTCCGCTTAAGCTGCAAGGTCAGCGCCAAGCGCCTGTTCCCCAACTACACCTTCCTGGACTCCCCCTTCAACCTGCAGTACTATGTCCCCGGCCGTCCCGAAACGGAGGTCGCCACCATGGGCTGCCGCACCCGTGTCATGGGCAATGTCTATGACCCCAGCCGAGAGATTTCCTATTCCCGTGGCAATCTGAGCTTCACCTCCATCAACCTGCCCCGCATCGCCATCGAGGCAGAGGGCAACGAGGCTGTGTTCTATGAAAAGCTGCAGCATATGCTGGAGCTGGTGGCCCAGCAGCTTCTGGACCGCTTTGAGATCCAGGCCAGCAAGCACATCTACAACTACCCCTTCCTGATGGGAC
>JAXJVC010000393.1:0-2277 GCA_036308745.1 Oscillospiraceae bacterium
CTGATCCGTATCGTTTTTCACCGTAAGTGTATAGGTGAACGGATCCGTTGCATTTGCCAGAGTGATCCTGTTGTGTGCCGGATCAGAGGATACTGCATCATTTTCAGTATCTGCCTTGTCCGTGACCTGGTTTTCCGAAGTTGTGGCATAACCAAAGCTCACTGTCATCGGTGCGGCACTCTCCACGCCCAAAAGTTCTCCGGTCACATTCCGCATTACTCTTCCGTTTGCCACGTCGCTGACTTTGAAGGTTTGAGCATTGGGGGTCAGCATCGCCCGATTGGTGAAGACCCGGTTTATGTAGCTCTGGGTAGGATTCCGGGCGGAGATGTACACATCCATATAGCCACCCTCCGGGATGGTCATGGCTTTGGTATTGAACCGGATGGAAATGACCTCATTGCCCGCATCATCCCGGCTCATTGAAACAGCGTATTTATTCGTTTGCACCATTTCATCCGCACCGAAGGTCACCTTATAAGCCGGATCCCAGGCCCAGGTGTTGTCGTTGAAGGTCACTTCGGTTTCCCCGGCGTTCCTTTCTGTGGGGAAGGTACACAGCTTCGTTCCGGCTACCGATATAATGTCGTGGTTTCTGGGCTGGGCATAGATCTCATACCCAATCACACCTTCTACCACATACGGCGCGGGAATCACATCCGTCAGGGTAAAATCTGTCATAGCCATAGTGCCTGTGTTATGGATGCGGATCCGCCATGTCACCGTGTCACCGGGACCGGCATAGCTCACATAGTCTCTCTCGTCTCCGTCCGAGGAAATATAGGAATCTGTGTACTTGGTCACACCGGGACCAATACCTCCCCGGGTGGAGGTCACCTGGGAGACCAGCCAGTCTTTCCCATCTTCCGCAGACCTCACCTGCCGGTCACCGTCATTGTAATCCGTGAAATACTTGCATTCGCCCGCGCCAATCCCCACTGCATCCTCGCTTACCGCCTTTACACCGGTGTCCAGATAGTCTTCATAGGCCATGGTGATGGTATTGGTGGCATTCAGCTCCGTATTTTCGGTGGTATCGATGGTTACATAATAGCCGAAAACGATGGCCTCATTCCGGTTCAGATAGTACTTTCCACGCTCCGCGTCGTAGGAGATGGCATTGTCACCGGAGCCTGCGCTGAAGCTAAAGTTCACGCCGCCCTCTATTCCGGTGCCTGTGACCGTCACGCTGCGGAACCGCACATCCGGAGCATCCTCAGGCAGATCATATGCTACCAGCGGCCATTCTCCTTTATCGGTGGCACCGTTATCTGTGGTGATGGTCGTTCCGCTAAGCCATTTTTCCTCTGCATATACACTGGCAGTCGCAGCCATATGATTACCAAAGGCAAATCCCTTTGGCAGCGTATCCTGCATCTCATTTAAGTACAGCCGCTTATTGCCGCCGTTGTACAGTGTCACATAATACACGATACGTCTTCCCACATTATCCGCACTGTTATAGTACATACGGCTGTTTCCCGGGAACACGCGATAGGTCACCACATAGGTTCCAGCAACGCCCTTCTGGAGAATCACCTTTCCGGTTTCCCACAGCTCATGCTCCACTGCAGTTGGATAGCGGTAAACATAAAGGGTATTCTCGATCCTATCTCCGCAAACGGCGTCCGTATATTGGCTCCACAGTCCGTCCTCCCCATCCGAGGGGAAGGTCAGGGTGTAATAGATGTGGACTTCACCTGGCTCCGTGAAGGAAATACTTGCCTCATCGGTCCAGAGGATATACTGCTCGTCGGCACCCAGGAAACCGCCGTATTCGCTGCCCACAGACCATGCGTTCTTCCAGGCTTCCGCCGTGCAGCTGACCCCATTGCCCACGATCTTCACATCGGTTATGTTTATACGGTCCTGCCATTCAAACAAACCGAAGGTATCCGGCAGGTTATCTGCCATATTGACACCGGACAGAGCAAACGTACCCGCCTCCGTGCTGCGCAAGGTCAGGCGGTAGGTCACCTGCCCGCCCTCCTTTACCACGGAATATCCATTTTCCGCCAGCTTATCCTGCTCCGGGGTTTCTCCCATCTCCAGTACGATCGCCTTCTCGTGCTGGATAAAGGTACCACCGCCCCACAAGCCGGTATACAGCCGGGAACCTGTGTGGTCATTGCCCCAGGTTGTGTTGCCGATGGAGTAGGCAGAATCCGTCAGCTCCAGATCCACCAGAGTCTGATAGTGGATGGTCTTCAGGTAATCGCCGCCCGGGATCTTCGGAAAAACCCACTTGATCTCGGTATGCAGACCGCCGTAGCAGAC
>JAXJVC010000394.1:0-11146 GCA_036308745.1 Oscillospiraceae bacterium
GCCACGGGGGTATCCCAGTCGAACAGGGGCAGGGCCACATCGGGGCTTACCAGCCGCCGTCCGGCCTTGGACTGGGGATTGGAGAACACCGCCTCCACTTCTCCGATCTCCGCCACCACACCGGCATCCAGAATGGCCACCCGGTGGCAGATCTGCTCGATGACGGACATCTGATGGGTAATGATGATCACAGTGATGCCCCGTTCTTTATTGATCTTCTGCAGCAGCTTCAGGATAGAATCGGTGGTCTTGGGATCCAGGGCGGAGGTGGCTTCGTCACACAGCAGCACCTCCGGGTCCGATGCCAGGGCCCGGGCAATGGCGATGCGCTGCTTCTGACCGCCGGAAAGCTGTACCGGGTAGGCATTGGCCTTGTCCGGCAGGCCAACCGTCTCCAGCAGTTCCATGGCCCGCTTCTTGGCATCCTTTCGGGACACACCTGCCAACTCCAGAGGGAAGCAGATATTGTCCAGACAATTCCGCTGCTCCAGCAGATTGAAGCTCTGGAAGATCATAGAGATCTTCCGCCGCTGCATCCGCAGTTCCTTTTCCTTCAGGTTCATCAGGTCCTGTCCGTGGAACAACACCCCGCCCTGATCCGGACGCTCCAGCAGGTTAATGCACCGCACCAGAGTGCTTTTGCCCGCGCCGGACAGGCCGATGATGCCGAAGATCTCCCCCGCGTTCACCGTCAGGGACACATCCTGCAGCGCCGCCACCTGGCTGCTGCCCAGACCGAAGGTCTTGCTTAGGTTTTTAATTTCAATGATCGGTTTCAATCGAATCACCCCAACAAAAAACGTCCCTGTGCCATAGGCACAAGGACGGATAAAATACCGTGTTACCACCTTGTTTTACAATGACCTCACAGCCATTGCCTCTGAGAGTACCAACATACTCCTGCGCGGTAACGGGCGCACCCGTCGCAGACTACCTATCGCCTGCGCAGCTCCGAGACCATCTTCGGCATCCCTATCCGTACCCCATCCCACCATCCGGGGCTCTCTGAACGGCATCCTGACGCTTACTCTTCTCTTCCCAGCCTTGTCTTATGAAGGTTAGGGCTATTGTAACCCATAACCTTCGGTTCGTCAACATTTTTCTTGTGGTTTTTGCAAAAAGTGTTTTTCCCGGAAGTTTCTTTGTCCTCCAAGCAGGAACGTCCCTTTCCTTATTGCTCCTGCATCCCCTGGTATTCCAGCAGTTCCAGCACCCTCTGTCCCCGCTCTGTCAGTGCCATGCTGCCCCGAATGGGATAGGCTGCGTAAGCACCGTCGTTGAAGCCCTTCAGGGGCTTGTCAAAGTCCAATGACACCAGGTTCTTCTTTTCCAAACACTGCAGAAGCAGGCTGTATTCTTCCTGCCGGTCTTCTCCGGCTTCCAGATAAACCGGGGTCAGGTCACCCATCTTCCGGGCTACCGGCAGAAAGGGAATCTGGCCCAGCTCCCGGAGAAAGTCAATCTCCATTTCCGTCAGCACCAGCTCCCGGGCACAGCCGGAGCAGGACGCACAATTTCCATTACAGTTTGCCATTGTAATTCACCTCATTTTGGGCATCATAGCAGAAAGAATACAAAAAGTCAATGCGGACATTTCCCGGAGAACGGTTGCATCTTTCTAAGGAATAAAGTATACTGAATCCAGAAAATCATACACAAAGGAGAGATTCTCATGTCTTATGTGAATATTACGAAAGCCAACTATGACGAACTGATAGCCGGCAGTGCCAAGCCCGTTCTGCTGGACTTCTGGGCCCCCTGGTGCGGTCCCTGCCGAATGGTCGCCCCCCTGGTAGAGCAGATCGCGGAGGAGCGGGAGGATATCCTGGTGGGCAAGGTCAACGTGGACGAGGAAATGGAGCTGGCTGTGCAGTTCGGTGTTTCCAGCATCCCCACTCTGGTGGTGGTAAAGAACGGCAAGCCCGCCGCCCAGTTAGTAGGCTATAAGCCCAAAGCAGATATTCTGAAGTTGCTGGACAAGTAAACAGAACGGGCGGTGCAGCAGCACCGCCCTCATTTTTTATTCCAGGATCCCGGATGCATACCGTTTCAGCGCCTGGAAGGATTCATCGCTGATGGCGTGCTCCAGTTTGCAGGCATCCGCAGCCGCGGTCTCTTCGCTGACACCGATATGCTGCAAAAGCTTTGTCAGCAGGGTGTGGCGCTCGTAGATCTTCTCCGCAATTTCCCGGCCCTTATCGGTCATGGTGATGGAGCCGTCGGCTTCCACGGTGATATACTCCCCGGCCTTCAGGATGCCCATGGCACGGGATACACTGGGCTTGGAATATCCCAGGTACTCGCTGACATCAATGGAACGGACAAAGCCGGTCTTTCTGGTCAAAACCAGAATGGCCTCCAAATACATCTCACCGGATTCATGGACACTCATAGCGGATCCTCCCCTGCATCTTTCCAATTAGGATACCATATTTCCCCGGGAAATGCAAGTGTCTGATGGCCGCAAAGGCAGGATGCCGTTCTCTCAGAACTGCAGGATATGCCGTTTTCCCAGATACGCAGGCCGGTGGTCCAGGCTGACCGCATTCGTTCGCACTTTCACTTCCACCCCCGGATACAACTGCTCTGCGGCAGCACGGATGGCAGCCGTAGGGTCCGGATCCATACAGCGGGCCTCAATGGACAGCTTTCCATCATAGGCCACCCGGTAGTCCACCAGCGACGGGATCTGAAACAATACGTTGTCCAGCTCCTCTATGGAAAATGCCCCCTCCCGGCGGGAAACGTTGTCGATCCGTTTTGTGATACCGCCACACCTGCATCCCGGCAGGATCCGGGTGATATCTCCCGTGCGGTAGCGGATCAGCGGCATAGCTTCCGCACCAATGGTGGTGATGACCAGTTCGCCGTATGCGCCGTCAGGCAGAACATTGCCGTTTTCATCGACAATCTCCGGAATGATGTGGTTTTCCCGAAGGTGCATCCCTTCAAAGGCCTGGCAGGTCACCGCACCACCCAGGCCGCATTCCCGGCTGCCATAGTGGGGGTAGAGCCTGCTTCCCAGTAGTTTTTCCAACTGCGCCATCAGCCCTGCGGGACAGGCATCTCCGGATACCAGCGCCCTTTTTACCGGGAAGCCTTCCCCATACAGCCGGGCAAGGCTCAGCAAGGTCACCGGGAATCCGATGTAGGTCTCCGGCTGGGTCTGCTTTATCAATTCCAGCATCTCCCCCCAGGGCTGCCCAAAGCCAGCCCGGATGGGGAACCCTCCAAGCTGTTCCACAGCCTGTGCAATTAGGTCTCCCAGGCCAAAGGGGCCGGTGAAAGGAAAGGCGATGAAGCATTTCTCTCCCGCAGACAGCATTTCCGAAATACCGGCGGCAAAAAAGCCCACGGTATGCTCCGTGTCGGTTTGCGTGTAAAACACCCGCTTTGCTGGCCCTGTGGTGCCGGAGGTGGCACCGGAGATCACCCGGCTCACCTCCGACTGAGAAGTCAGCAAAAACTTCCCCGGGTGTGCGGACAAATCCCCCGCCGTGGTAAAAGGCAGTCTTTGCAGGTCTTCCAGAGTGTCCAGCTTTTCCGGGAAGTCCTTGTAAAACCCACCCCGGGCTTTCAGCCGTGCCAGGGTTTCGTTCAGCCGCATCAATTGTAATGCTTCCAAGCCCTCCCGGCTCAGACGCGGGAGGGCTTCGATATCTTCAATCCAGTTTTCTAAATTCGTTCGTCTCATTTTCTGTACAGGGCCCGTCCATGAATGTCCGTCAGATTGTAGGCGCAGAAAGGCACCATTCCCTTATCGGTGTCCACCTCGCAAATGTAGCACCGGCGCAGCCGGTCAAGGTCCAGGTTATAGGCATCCTGAAACACCATTCCGGAAACGGTGAAGGTATTCTCCACCGTCTGCTGCAAAAATTCGTCCAGAGAAGACGTGGCCGCATCGCCGTCGCAGCCGGCAGCCTTGCCGCTCCACTGCTGGGATACAAAGTCCCGGGCTTCGCTGGACTTTACGCAGCAGCACTGGCTCCGCCGCCGGGGCAGGGCCTTGAGGGTGCCATCCTTTTTTCTCATATAGCTTGCATGGAAGGAGCAGTAGGGGCTTTCCGCACCGCCGCCACCGAAGTCCGTGACCTTCATGATGCCGTCCATCTGGGCATTGATCCGGCGCAGTACCGCGGGGATCGTCAGCCGCACCTCCGGCGCATCCAGACCGCAGCGGCCAAAGTAGGAAATGGGTTGGATATGGACACCCCGGATATGGGGCGCCCGGCTCAGGGCAAACCGCAGGATATCTCCAAGGGCGTGGTCATTGACGCCGGGAGCAACTGTAGGCACCAGCACCACGGGAATCCCCGCTGCCTTGCAATTGTCGATGGCCTTGATTTTTGTTTCCAGAAGATCCGCCCCCCGGAGGGCACCATAAATGCGATCGTCCAGGCCATCGAACTGCAAAAATGCCACGCTGACACCCGCCCGTTTCAGATAGTCTGCATAACCCTCTTCCCTTGCAATGCGGACACCGTTGGTATTCAGCTGAAAGAAGGAAAATCCCTTTTCTCTGCCCAGAGCAATGATCGCATCCAGGTCATCCCGCATGGTAGGTTCACCGCCGGAAAGCTGGATGTTGAAGGGACCGCCCCGCTCCATCAGCAGGTCATACTGCTTTCCGATCTCCTCCAGTGACAAGTCATGGGGCTTCTGGTCACCGGCAGAGGCAAAGCACACGGGACACTTCAAATTACAGCGATTGGTCAGTTCCAGAAGGACGCAGCACCCATCCCGCTCATGGTTCTGGCACAGGCCGCAGTCATAGGGGCAGCCCTTTTCCACCGGCTGGGCCCGAACCGGCACTACCTTGCCATTGGCATCTCCCGCTGCCCATGCAGTGTAGCTTTCCAGATTCCCTTCCCAAATCAGGGTCTGGAAGCTGCCATGCTCCCAGCAGCGTTTCTCCATGTAAATATTGCCGTCCTCCCCTACCACCTTTTTCGCGGGGATCTTTGCCAGGCACACCGGGCAGACAGACATGGTTTTTCCAATTTCCATTTATAGCAAACCTCGGTTTTCCAGGATTTCCATGCACTTTTCATAAGTAGCGGCAATGATATTGGGGCAATACTGCACCTTTTTGGCGGGGTTCGTCCCCACAATATCCCGGCAGTCGTAGCTCATGTATTCCAGCTCCATCTCGTCATGGAACCAGTTTGTGAACTCGCCCATGGCGCCCTTGTGGTGAGGACTGTCAAATTCATCATCGGCAGGCTTTCCGGTGAAATAAGAGATCAGACAGCAGCCTGCCGCCATGCAGCCGCAGACATCTCCGGAGGAGCCGATACCGCCGTTTAACCCCTGCATACAGCGAACCAGGGCGGGGTTTTCCTCTCCAATGGTTTCCAGCAGCAAAATAGCCAGGATCTGTCCACAGGCATAGCCATAGCGGCTTAACTCCATGATTTTTTCTTCCAAATCCATGGTTTCACATCCTCTCACAAACACAGAGTACGTAACTGAACTTCTTGCCCGGCATCAGGCACACATTCTCCTCTTTCCACAGGGCTTCCAGATAGTATTCCTTCCATTCATCCGTCAGGTCTTCCAGGTGCCGCACAGCAAACCCGGCCCGGCGGCACTGGTTCAGCAGCTCCACCACATTTTCCGTTACATCGGAAAACACCAGCTTACCTCCCTTGTGCAGCAGCCGGGAGGCTTCCTTCAGAGCGCCGGGAACATCCCCGGACACATAGAAGCTGCACTGGGATAAGATGCCGTCGTAAAAACCATCCTGCCAGGGGTTTTCCAGGAAGCTGCCCCGGACAACACCCGTTCCCCGTGGTTCCAGGTCGACACCTTCCGCAGTGTGGCCCAGACTTCGCAGCAGGCAGACAGCACTGCCGTCACCGGCGCCCATGTCCAGCCATTTGCTTCCCGGATCCAGGAATGCCAGTTCAATCAGATAGCGGCTGTGCTTCTCGCCGCCGGGATGGCCCAACATCACTTATCCTCCAGGGCTTTCTCCACAGAAAGCACCTTGCCCAACGCCAGCTCCTCCGGAACGTAAACGAAGCCGCACTTGGGACACACCGGCAGTTCCACCGGGAAGCCATTGTCTAAGTACATGAATTTCGCCTTACCCTTCTGGAGCTTTACCTTACACTTCATGCAGGTCAGCTTGCCCTCCGGGTCTATGGTGTAATAGTTTTTTTCGGTTGCCATATCATTCTCCAACTTTCGAATATGTAACGTGACCGAGTGACACCCAATGGTGTTTCGGTTTCTGCTGTGCCGGAAACGAATTTCCTGCGGCGGCTCGCCGCTCATCTTGTTTGGATTGTCATTCTATGGCTGTAGGCCCGGTGAATCAGGTAGCCGGATTCGGTTTCCGTATATTTCACCCAGAATGTCACGTTGCCCAGTCTTGCCCGGGTGACGATGAGGCCGGTCTCCTCATCCAGGATAGCCTCGCCGGTTTCCCGGAGGGACTGCAGCACCCGGATCACATCGGTCTTCAGAATCATCCGGTCATCCATCATCTCAACGGCTTCCGGTGTATAATCAATGGTGAAGCCTAAGTCCACGGCTTCCACCTCCTCATTCCAAACTTCTTTGAGCAGTTCATTTTTCAAACCCAGGCGATTGTAGCGCTTGGCGCTGATGTCGGGACAGTGGTCCGCAGAGGTGCCGTAGACCAGCTCAAGCAGGTGCATGGATTCCCGGCCCTCCCTG
This sequence comes from Oscillospiraceae bacterium, assembly GCA_036308745.1. GTDB lineage: Bacteria > Bacillota > Clostridia > Oscillospirales > Oscillospiraceae > Faecousia. The sequence continues at coordinate 6,685 of JAXJVC010000394.1, forward strand.
GCGAACCGGTCCCGGCAGGCCATGCAGTAGCTCAAATAGGGCAAGTCACTGCGTTCCAGACACTTGTCCGTCATCTTCTTCGCAACTTCCCGGTTGGTAAACTGGGTCAAGCCGCCGTAGCCGCAGCAGGGAGATTTGTCGCCGCTGTACTCGGTCTGTGTCACAACGCAGCCAAGGCTTTCTGCGATGCGGCGGATGGAATCCTGGGTCTCATGGTCACCTCTTGCGCCGCAGGCATCGTGGATGGCAATGGGCTTGTCCGCCCGCTTTGCCTTTTCGGGAAGTCCGATTTCCTCGAGGATCTCCCAGATTCCCTTCCCTTCATGGCGGGAAAGCTGCTTTTTACAGGTGGGGCATCCTGCGATGACAGTGGGATTACCCAGTTCCGAGAGTTTCGCATCCAGGAATTTCACGGTATCCTCGTACATCTCATACCGCCCTGCCCAGTCGCATATGGCACCGCAGCAGCCCAGCATCAGGGCCACGCCGCCCTCCAGGCGGCTGCACAAATCCAGGTAAGCTGCCCGAACCGTAGCCGGAGCAATGGCGGTAGCCTGACAGCCGGGGAAGAACACATATTTACACTTCTCGTAGCCCGGCTGAGGGCGGCACAGGAATGCCTCTTCATTGGAGAACACCATGTCCATCAGGGCGAACTCATGAGGTGCCAGGGACATTTTTCCGGTGTAGACCATATTCTCCCGGGCCATGTGGCAGACCTCTGCCATGTCATAGCCGTTGGGGCAGAGAACTTTGCACTGGCCGCAAAGGGAGCAGGCATTGATGGGCTTGTTCATCATATGGTCGCCCATGATGATGGAAACATTGTTGTAGATCTCCCGGGTCAAAATCCGTGGGAATTTCTTATAGTGCTGCAGATAAGCGCAGCCCTTGATGCATTCGTCGCAGTGGCACTGGATGCAGCGGTTTGCCTCGGCAATGGCGGTCTCTTTGTCTACAATCGGGATGCGTTTGGAAGGAGTCACCCCTTCTGTATTGGTATAGAGCCGTGTCTCCACACTGCCTTCCTCGCCCCGGGTATTGCCGGGATCCAGGCCCTGAGCCATGCGGTCCGCAGACAGGGCTGCTTTCTTCGCGCCGAAAGCAGCATCCAGCACACCGGTGGTTTTTCCGGTGATCAGATTCTGTTCCCGGCAAACCATCACCGTTTCATCCACCGTAAGGCCAGGATACAATTTCTGTGCCACTTCATAGGAGGCACAAATCAGATCATATTTCATCGCAGTCTCGGGATACGCTGATACCGGGCCTGCGTTCCATTCAAAATTAATGTCGGCTTTTTTCAGATCAGCCGCAGCCGCTTCCTGTACTTCCGCAGGAAGATCGGGTGTACAGGCCGCCACCAATTCCATAGCGTCGGAGGCCGTGCAGTACATCGTTACCGGATACATTTTCTTTGCCAATTCACCAGCCAGGAACAGAGAGAACAAATCTGCGCCAAATACCACAGCTTTCTTAGTTTTCTTCCGCAGAAGGCCCCGTTTTTTGGACCGGTCACCGTAGCGCAGGGCGGCTGCTTCCAGTTCCCGGATGGATATGCCCTCTCCCAGGGAGCGCAGCTTGCACTTTCCCTCACAGGGAGCCTCGCATCCGGCAGCCAGGATATGGGGAAAGGGGGTGATCTTTTCATACAGCTGCAGGGCCTTGTTGAAATCGCCCGCCGCCAGAGCCGCCACCATAGCCTTGGTATCCAGCTTCAGGGGGCAGGCAGCGTTGCAGTATGGTGGCTGTTCATGGACACAAAGAGACTCCCTGGCTTCCAGTTCCTCCTTGGTAAACAGCCGCTTCTGACGGTATACATGGGTAGACTGCCGTTCTTCGATAATCATCAAATCACTCCCCGAAAAACTTCTGTAGGGCAGCCCGCCCTACGGTAGCAGGTGTAAAATATGGGTAGAGAGGCGGCCGGGGCCGCCTCTCCTATTGTATCATAACTTGTATCCTTTGGGAACTTTAATTACTTCAGTTCCGCCAGGGCTGCCAGGACGACCTCGGGCAGAGCGGGAACGCGGGTGATCCGGGCGCCGGTGGCGTTGTAGATAGCGTTCAGAATTGCGGGGTGAGGCGCATCCAGAGGAGCTTCGCCGCAGCCGGCAGCACCGTAAGGACCATTGGGACGGTAGGTCTCCAGGTAGTGCAGTTCGATGTCATCGGGGATATCCTTGGGATAAGGAATACCGCAGTTCTTCAGGCTGGTATGCTTGGTCAGATCCTCGAAGTCCTCGGTCAGTGCCAGGCCGATGCCCTGTGCCAGGCCGCCGTAGAAGTTGCCGTCCACCAGCAGCTTATTCAGGATGGTGCCCACGTCAGCCACGCAGGTGAACTTCTCGACCTTAACCTTACCTGTCTGGGTGTCAACACAGACCTCGGGCAGGAACAGGGTGTACATATAAGTCGCGAAGGGATCGCCCTGAGAGGTGGCCTGATCCACGGGATGCTCGGCGCAGTAGTCGGTGACCCAGTTGCCCAGGACCTTGGTCTCAATGCCCTCGGCCTTCATTTCGTCATAGGTACGGTAAGTGCCGTCTTCCTTCTTCATGGCAGCCAGCAGGTTTTCAGCAGCCAAACGGCAGGCATTGCCGGACATAACCTGAGAGCGGGAGCCGCCTGCAGGACCGGAGTTGGGGGTGATCTTGGTATCGTTCATGACCAGCTTGATCTGCTCGGGCTTGATGCCAGCCAGACGCAGGGTCTCGTGGGCAGACTGCAGCACGCCCATGTCAGCGCCCTGACCATGGTCTTCCCAGGAAGCGTACATGGTGACGGTGCCGTCGGGATTCAGTTCAGCGTAAGCCTGAGAGGAGTCAACGCCGTCCAGACCGCAGCCGTAAACACCGGAAGCAACGCCGATGCCGTACTTATAGCGGCCATCGGAGGCTGCGTTCTTCTCTGCAACGCGCTTCTTGCCTGCTTCGTACAGGGGACGGGCCATCTTGTACATCTCTTCCAGGCAGTAGACATCGGGAGCGTAGCCGGTGGGGATGGTGGACTTCTCAGACTCCTTGTAGCAGTTCAGCTCGCGGATATCGAAGGGATCGAGCCCCATCTTGGCAGCCAGCACGTCGATGGCGATCTCGGAGCCCATGAAGGACTGGGGAGAACCGTAAGCACGGAAAGCGGAGCCCCATGCATGGTTGGTGAAGACGGTCTGGGACTTGTTGCGGATGGTGGGGATGTCATAGCCTGCGCCAACGAACTGGCTCAGACGGTGGGTCAGCAGATCACCGAACTCGGAGTAAGGACCATGGTCGATGTAGTTGTTACCCCACAGGCCCAGGATCTTGCCCTTCTCGTCAGCGGCCAGCTTGATGTTCATAAAGCCGGGGGACCGCTTGCCGGTGTAAGTAATGTTCTGGAACTGGTTGAACACCAGAGAAACGGGCTTGCCGATGATCTTGGCAGCGGCGCCCAGCAGAGCTTCGTTGGTGGGGGAGAACTTGTAGCCGAAGGTACCACCGGCGTGGTTCTGGACGATTCTCAGCTTGTCCATAGGAACGCCGATGCCGTCGGCGATCATGGGCATATGCAGGTGGATGCCGATGGACTTGGAATGTACGGTGACCATGCCGTCTTCATCGATGTAAGCATAGCCGCAGTCAGGTTCCAGGTGCAGGTGGGGCTGACGGGAGCAGTAGGACTCGATCTCAATGACATTGGGAGCGGCATCGAAGTCGATGTCGGGGCCCTTAATACAATTGGTCTCGTAGTAAGCATTGGGAACACCGGGATGGATCTCGATTGCATCCTCAGCAATGGCATCCATGGCGTTCATGTAAGCGGGCAGCAGCTCGATGTCCACCTTGACAGCGTCGGCAGCGGCACGGGCGTGGGCCTCGGTGTCAGCGGCAACAATGGCGATGGCATCGCCGAACTGGAAGATCTTCTCGTCACACAGGACAGGACGGTCCCAGCCGTCGCACTTGTTGTTCAGCGGCAGCATGACAAGGCCGTTGATGCGGTTCTTGCCGCCGGCGGCAACGATGTCGGCAGCGGTGATGATTCTCTCAACACCGGGCATCTTCTCAGCCTCGGTGGTATCGATGCCCTTGATCAGAGCATGGGAGACCTTGGCCTGGACCAGAGCCAGACGCAGGGTACCCTCGGGCATCTTCAGTGCGTCGTCAGCACCGAAGTCCCAGGTACCCATGACCTTGGCAGCTGCGGAGGGACGGACGTACTTGGTGCCGATGATGGAGTCACCGGTGGGCTTGAAAATCAGGTCTTCCTTGGTGATCTCTCCGCGGTAAACACGGGCAGCGTCCATAACAGCGTCGACCAGGGGCTTGTAACCGGTGCAGCGGCACAGGTTGCGGTTCTTCTGGAACCAGTCACGGACTTCTTCACGGGTGGGAGCATTGTTGTTGTCCAGCAGGACCTTGGCGGTCATGATGAAGCCGGGGGAGCAGAAGCCACACTGAGCGCAGCCATGAGCCATCCAGGC
>JAXJVC010000395.1:0-1608 GCA_036308745.1 Oscillospiraceae bacterium
CCCCGGCCCGGCGATCTGGTGTTCTTCACCGGAACGTATGATACCCCCGGCGTTTCTCATGTGGGCATCTATGTGGGGGACGGCTGGATGCTCCATTGCGGAGATCCCATCCAGTACGCCAACCTGAACACAAGCTATTGGCAGTCGCATTTGTACGCCTACGGGCGATTACCGTAAAGGAGGATTTGATACATGGCAATTACAAAAAGCGCAAAAATTCAGGCCGAGATTGAAAAGGTCAAGGCCAAGATCGTGGAACAGCAGACCCGGCTGAAAGAACTGGAACAGAAGAAGCTGGAGGTCGAAAACAGCGAGATCGTGGACATCGTGCGCGGTATGAGCGTTTCGCTGGAGGAGCTGCCGCTGGTGCTCCAGCAGCTCCGGGGCGCTTCTGGTCACGGTGGCCAGAAGCCCGCACCCGTGGAGGAGGTGACGGAATGAGAAAGTTTCGGATGCTGGCAGCCACCCTCTGTGCCGCCGTTCTGATGTGCGGCTTCTCCGTGACGGCCTACGCCGGGGGCGGTGACGAGTACATGGAGGACACGGGCGGCGTAGAGCTTTGGGAGGGACTTGACCCTGCCGAGGAGCTGCCAGTGGAAACGCCCGATTCCGAGCCGAAACCCTTTACTCCCTCCGGGACGGGGACGGTGGTGGACAATGCCACAGACGAGGATGGCAAGGAGTTTTTCACCATTATGACCCCCGCCGAGAATGTCTTTTATCTGGTTATTGACCGCCAACGGGAAACGGAAAATGTGTTTTTCCTGAACGCCGTCACCGAGGCCGATCTGCTGGCCCTCGCAGAAATGCCCGCCGAACCTACACCCCCTGCGCCTGCGCCTGAACCTGCGAACGATCCCGAACCTACCGAGGAACCGGAGCCTGAACAGCCCAAGGCCACGGGCGGGGCCGGGATGCTTCTGCTTGCGCTGGCCGTGGTTGGCATCGGCGGCGGGGCCGGGTGGTACTTCAAAATCTATCGTCCCAAAAAGCAAAGGGCCGCTGAGTCCGAGGAGAACTACGGCGGCGAATACGATGCCTTTGACGGCGCGGCCTATGACGAAACCGATCCCGAGGACGATACCCCGCCTTGGGACGAGGACGGCGAGGAATGAGCCGGGAGCTGACCCGCGAGGAAAAGGCCACGATCCGCAAGCTGGTGACAAAGTGGTGCGCCAACTATGACAAAGAATACGGCTGCCTGCTTGGTTTAGGGTTCCCGCGCAAACAATGTTTGCGTGGGAAGAGGAGGAACAGCGAAATGAGCGAACTTTCGCCAACGGCGGAAGTGAGGGATATGGAGCTTGTGACGACGAGTGAGTGCTATATGCTGGGCAAGTGCCGGACGGGGGCCTTTTGCCGCTACTTCCGGGAGGCCGTTCTGCCCCTTGATCCTATGCTGGAGGCCACTCTGACGCAGGATGGCCCGGCCCCGGAAACCCGGATTTGCCCCGTCTGCGGCAGGGTCTTTCTCCCGGATGGCCGCACACGCTATTGCTCTCCGGTCTGTTCCAAGGCCGCGAGGCTGAAAAAACAGCGGGGATATATGCGGAAATACCGGGGCTGATGTGTGAGCATTTGGCCCTCAAAAAAGCCCGTGATTACAGG
>JAXJVC010000396.1:0-2142 GCA_036308745.1 Oscillospiraceae bacterium
CCAGGCCTGCCATCAGGATGGCAGCGTAGCAGAAGTAGGGATTGCAGGTAGCATCGGGATTCCGCAGTTCAAAACGCCGGTCCTTGGGAGTCTTGGCGTAGGCAGGGATGCGGATAACGGCAGAGCGGTTCGAGGTAGCGTAGCCCACGGTAACAGGAGCTTCAAAGCCAGGCACCAGACGCTTGAAGGAGTTGGTGCTGGGGTTGGTCAGGGCGCACAGGGATGCAATGTGCTTCAGCAGGCCGCCCATGAAATAGTGGGCGGTTTCGCTCAGGTGGGAATAGCCGTTGTCATCGGAGAACACAGGCTCGCCGTCCTTCAGCAGCAGCATATGCACATGCATACCGCTGCCTGCCTCCCCATAAACAGGCTTGGGCATCAGGGTGGCGGTCTTGCCATATTTCAGAGCAGTATTGCGGATGATATACTTGATCATCATGGATGCGTCCGCCATCTTGGACATCTGCCCCAGCTTGGGTTCGATCTCAAACTGACCGGAGGCGCTGACCTCAGGATGATGGTACTTAATGGGGATCCCTACCTCCTCCATCAGCAGACACATCTCACTGCGGCACTCATAGGTGGGGTCGAACGGCTTGGCAATATGGTAATTCTTCTGCTTGGGAACCACAACGCCCTGGCCCTGGATACCGCTGTTCCAGTAGGACTGGTTGTAATCCAGGTTCATGCCGATGGCATAGGGCTGCACTTCCCAGCCCACCTGGTCAAAGAGGTAGAATTCAAATTCCGGCAGGATCAGCATAGTATCGGCAACACCGCTGTCCTTCATATACTGCTCCGCAGCCAGGACAATGTTCCGGGGGTACTGAGCCAGAGGCCGGTTCTCAGGATGATCGATAATCATGGCGTTGCCGGTCATGGACAGAGTGGGGATCTGGCAGAAGGGATCGATGACTGCCGTATCCGGGTCGGGGATGAACACCATGTCGCTCTTTTCCACCACGGCGTAGCCATAGTTGGATGCGTCAAAGCCAACACCATCGCGCATGATGTCCTCGGTGAAATCCTGGGCAGGGATGGTCACATGGCGGTACTGGCCATGGATATCCACCATTTTGAAGTCCACCATCTTGATATCCTTCTCCCGGATAAAGTTCATAATATCCTGAACGGTCTTGCTCATTTGAAAGCTCCTCTCAAATTTTTACGGATTTTTCCTGTCTATTATACAAAGGATTCCCAAATTCGTCAATGAAATACTGCCTCCCAAAAGGTCCCGGACGCTTTCGCGTCCGGGACCTGCTGTTGGATGGGTTATTCGTGATGGTTGTGCAACAGTTCGTGAGCCTTGCCCTTGAAGTAGCCGTTGTAGAAAACCTCTACCAAGGGATTCTCGTTGGACTTCTTGATGACCATGTCGCCGTCTGCAGCGTACAGGCCCTTGGTACGGGTCTCTGCGCGCTTGACCTTGGTTCCATCGGTGGGCTGGCCGCCGCCCATGACACAGCCGCCGGGACAGGCCATGATCTCGATGAAGTGGTATTCCTTTTCACCGGACTTAACGGCCTCCAGCACCTCACGTGCATTTGCCAGGCCGGATGCCACGCAGATCTTCACATCGATACCATTGTAAGGAATGGTAATTTCCTTGATTCCCTTGTCGCCACGGACGCCGCATTCGGCAATGGCATTCAGAGTGGCACTGTCGTGACCGTCCACCAGACGGCGCAGGACAGCCTCGGTAACGCCGCCGGTAGCGCCAAAGATCACGCCACCGCCGGAGCCGATGCCGAAGGGCATATCGCAGGATTCGCTGGGCATAGTCTCGAAGTTGATGCCGTGGGCATCGATCATGCGGATCAGCTCATGGGTGGTCAGCACAATGTCCGTATCCTTTTCACCGTAGGTGTAGGCATCGGGACGCTCGGCTTCCATCTTCTTTGCGGTACAGGGCATGATGGAGACCACATAGGTCTTCTTACCCTGGGCGTTCTTCTCATCCCGGTAGTAATCCTTCAGAATGGCGGAGAACATCTGTTGAGGGCTGCGGCAGGTGGAAATGTTCTGCTTGAACTCGGGATACTCGTTCTCCACAAACTTGACCCAAGCGGGGCAGCAGGAGGTCAGCAGAGGCAGCTTTTCACCCTTGGCGACCCGGTCCAGGAACTCGGCAGACTCTTC
>JAXJVC010000397.1:0-3032 GCA_036308745.1 Oscillospiraceae bacterium
GATGACATACTTGTAGGTGGTCAGCTCCCGCAGACCCATGGGGCCCCGGGCGTGGAGCTTCTGGGTGGAGATGCCCATTTCGCAGCCCAGGCCAAACTCACCGCCGTCGGTGAACCGGGTGGAAGCGTTGACGTAGACCGCTGCGCTGTCCACGCCGGCGGTGAAGGCCTTCTCGGCTTCCGCATCCCGGGTGATGATGGCTTCGCTGTGACCGGTGGAGTGGGCGGAAATGTGGGCTACGGCCGCGTTCACATCTTCCACACACTTGACGGCGAGGATGTAATCCAAAAATTCGGTGTCGTAGTCCTGCTCTCCTGCGGGGGTGCCGGGGATGATGCCCTGGGCAATCTCGTCCAGCCGCAGCTCCACCTTGCTGCCGATGCGGTTATGGAGCATGGGCAGGAAGGTTTTTGCAATGGCTTTGTCTACCAGCAGGACTTCCTCAGCGTTGCACACGCTGGGACGGCTGGTTTTGGCGTTTTCGATGATGTTCAGGGCCATATCCAGGTCGGCGGTCTTTTCCACATACACATGACAGATGCCAGTGCCGGTGGCGATACAGGGAACGGTGGCCTGACGGACACAGGCGTTGATCAGGCCTGCGCCGCCCCGGGGGATCAGCAGGTCGATGTAGCCGTTGGCGGTCATCAGGGCGGTGGCGCTGGCCCGGGAGGTATCCTGGACCAGATTCACGGCGTTTTCCGTGATGCCCTGGGACGTAAGACCGGCCCGGAGGGCGTTGACAATGGCGTTGGCACTGCGGAAGGCTTCCTTGCCGCCCCGGAGGACGCAGACATTGCCGCTCTTCAGCGCCAGGGCCGCAGCATCGCTGGTGACGTTGGGCCGGCTTTCGTAAATGATGGCGATGACACCCATGGGCACGGCTACCTTCTGGATGAGAAGACCGTCAGCGCGGGTGTGCTCCTCCAGGATGTGTCCTGTGGGATCCGGCAGCTCGGCAACTTCCCGGATGCCCTGGGCCATTCCGGCGATGCGCTCCGGGGTCAGGCGCAGGCGGTCCAGCATGACGGTGGAGATCTGTTCCTTTGCAGCTTCCAGGTCCAGGGCGTTGGCTGCCAGGATGGCATCCTGCTGCGCCACCAGGGCATCTGCCATGGCGTTCAGGGCGGCATTTTTCTCGGCGGGGGTGAGCCGGATGACTTGGGACTTTGCTGCCTTGGCTTTTTCCAGCATGGTTTTCATATGCATTCCTCCATAAATTTGGTGCCGACGTCCTTGCCGTCGAGAATATCGTAAAGGTTATGGGGTTCTCTGCCGTTGGCGATCACCATGGCGCAGCCGCAGTTCATGCAGATCTCCGCAGCCTGGAGCTTGGTGACCATGCCGCCGGTGCCCTGCTTGGTACTGCTGACCCCGGCGAGAGACAGAATGGTTTCATCCAGCTTGGTGACCCGGTGGAGCAGCTTTGCATTGGGGTCCACATGAGGGTCGGCGGTATACAGGCCGTCGATGTCCGACAGCAGGATCAGCAGCTCCGCTTTCACGCTCTGGGCTACGATGGCAGCAAGGGTATCGTTGTCGCCGATTCCGATCTCCTTGGTGGAGACGGTGTCGTTTTCGTTGATGATGGGCAGGGCGCCCAGCTCCAGCAAGCGGTTCAGGGTGTTGCTGAAATTCAGGTGCCGCTCCTCGTTGGCGATGTCGTCGCCGGTGATGAGAAGCTGGGCTACCGTATGATGGTATTCGCTGAACAGCTTGTCGTATGTATACATCAGTTCGCACTGGCCCACGGCAGCAGCTGCCTGCTTGGAGGGCATATCCTTGGGCCGCTCCCGAAGTCCCAGCTTGCCTACGCCCATGCCGATGGCACCGGAGGACACCAGGATCACCTCATGCCCCGCGTTTTTGATATCGCTCATGACCTTGCACAGCTCCTCCACCCGCCGGATGTTCAGATGCCCGGTGGCGTGGGCCAGAGTCGAGGTGCCAATCTTCACCACGATTCGCATTCCAATTTCCTCCTGCAAAAAAATTTATACCATTATAGCACTTTAGCTTGATAAATTAAAGAGGGAATTTCAGAATTTTTGAAATTGCTTTGAAACAGAAAACGTAGGGGCGGATATCATCCGCCCGTGCGGCAGCAGTGCGGATTCGCCTGAAACGGATGCGAATTCGCAGTGTTTGCCGCGCGGGTGGCTAATAGCCGCCCCTACAAGTGATTTTGCAGATGGTTCCTTATTCAACAATGACGGTGCCGTCGGCACCCACGGAGATGGTCATGCCGTCCTTAACGTATTCCAGGAATTCCTCGCCCAGACTGTCGATGACAGGCATATTGACACCGTCCAGCCAGACGGAGGCCAGGATGGAGCCTGCCGCTGCCAGGGAATCGATGGGCTTGGAAAACAGCATACAGGCAGGCTGCCGCTGCATGGCGCAGGCGCAGTACAGCACCAGACCGCCGGTGGTGGAGCCGATGGTCTGGGGCAGGCACAGAGCCTTGCCGGCCATTTCCTTGCCATAGAGGTCGGGGTTGTTCTGATCACCGCAGGTGGCTTTCTTGTCACCGAACTGCAGGGCCTTCTGGAAGGAGGCCAGGGTGTTCAGGCCACCGTGGGACACCAGGGCGGAAGCGGTGACGGTGCCGGGGGCAACGATGCGTCCTTTAAACTGTCTCATATTACTTGCCTCCCTTCGTGATCTGCACCAGAATCTCATCTTCGGTATAGTACCGGGCGGTGGTGTAGGTGCGCAGCTTGTTGGAAGAGGTGATGACAGGCATCTTGCCTGCCAGGGGGTTGTTCATGTACATCAGGGGGCAGATGTAGCTGAGGACCACACCGGTGGCCTTCAGCCGGGCGGCGTACTCGGTCTTCTCAAATTCCTTCTTCACGGCGGGAGCGGTGGTGAAGACGGTGGGGATGACCACCTTCTTATTGCCGCTGGCCTTCAGGCCCTCTTCTACCCGGACGGTCCAGTCCATCAGCTGCTGCATGGACATATGGGGGCAGCCGATGAAGCAGAGCTTGGGGGTGGCGTCCTTGTTCTTCCACATGACAGGGTAATTA
>JAXJVC010000398.1:0-9488 GCA_036308745.1 Oscillospiraceae bacterium
CTCCCAGTTTGTGGATGCTACCATCAAGACCTGGTTTTCCCAGATGTCCAATCAGGAACGAAACCAACTGGTAGATGCTATGTTTGCCTTGCTGGGCACCGGCGGTGTGGACAATGCGCTGGAGATCTTCCATCCTAAAAATATCCGCAATTATGTAAAGACCCTGAGCAGCGATGAGAATCTGCGGCGGGTGCTGTCCACGGAGTTCCAGGGACTGATCGAAGCTGCCAAACGAACAAGAACACAGCTGGAATCCGAGAAGGATGCCGCTGCACTGGAAGAAGGAAAGCAGTAAAAACCGCGGGGAAGATGTCTTCCCCGCGGAAATTGCTTGATCATTACAGGCCAAAGTAACGCTTTGCATTGTTGAAGGAGATGCCTTCCACGATCTTCTTCAGGCTGGATTCGATGTTGGGGTATTCGCCGTTTTCAACCCAGTGGCCCACCAGGTTGCACATAATGCGGCGGAAGTAATCGTGACGGGCGTAGCTCAGGAAAGAGCGGGAGTCGGTGAGCATACCGATGAAGTTGCCCAGCAGGCCCAGGCTTGCCAGAGACTTCATCTGCTCCTCCATGCCTACCTTGTGATCGTTGAACCACCAGGCAGAGCCGTGCTGGATCTTGCCCGGGACCTCGGGACCCTGGAAGCAGCCAATCAGGGTACCCAGCTGGGCGTTGTCGGCGGGATTCAGGGAATACAGGATGGTCTTGGGGCAGGCGCCGGCTTCATCCAGGGCGGACAGAAGCTGGGAAATGTTGCCGCCGCAGGTATTCTGGGCGATGGCATCCACACCGGTGTCGCCGCCCTGGAGCTTGAAGATGCGCTGGTTGTTGTTGCGCAGGCAGGAGTAGTGCAGCTGCATGGCAATATCCAGACGGTGGTAGGCCTTGCCCAGGGTCAGCAGAATGACGGTCTGGAAGCCTTCAATCTCCTCGATGGTGAGCTTTTCACCCTTCAGGGCCTTCTGGTAGACGGCATCCGCCTGCTCAACGGTATAATCCTGGAAGGGAACATAGTCCAGGCCGTGGTCGGAAGCTTTACAGCCGTGGGCTTTGAAGTGCTCCAAACGCTCCACCAGAGCATCCAGAACGTCCTGCATGGTGGCGAGACTCTCCTTGCCTACGGACTTTGCCAGGACCTTCATGTACTCATGCCAGCCGGCCTTGTGGATGTTCACGGCCTTGTCAGGACGGTAGGAAGGACCAACCACCACTTCGATGGTGGGATCGGCGGCAATCTTGTCGTGCCATTCCAGGGTATCGATGGGATCGTCGGTGGTGCCGATGAAGGCAACGTTTGCCTTGCGGATCAGGCCCCGGGCGGTCATATCGGGATCGTTGCGGAGCAGCTCGTTGCAGTGATCCCAGATGCGCTTTGCACTTTCGGTGGTCAGGGGCTCGGTGACGCCGAAGAACTGCCGCAGCTCCAGGTGGCACCAGTGGTACATGGGGTTGCCGATGGCCATTTCCAGAGCCTCGACGAACTTCATAAATTTATCAAAGGGATCCACCATGCCGGTGACATACTGCTCGGTGACACCGTTGGAGCGCATGACGCGCCACTTATAGTGGTCGCCGGCGAAGGTGCCATCGGGATTCTCGCCGCCCAGCCAGACTTCAGCCAGGTTGTTGAACCGGCGGTCCTCGTAGATCTCCTGAGGATTCAGATGGCAATGGTAGTCCGCCAGAGGCATCTTGGCGGCGTAATCGTGGTACAGGTGCTTTGCGGTCTCGGTTTCAAGGATAAAATCCTTATCCATAAATTCCTTCATATGGGAAACTCCTTAAAATTGAAAGTCACCTCTGCCCGGAAGATCCGGGCAGAGGTTTTCTGTTTTTTGGGTATTATCTCTGGATACGGCCGCTGCCGTCACCGCCGGCCAGCTTCTCCACCTCAGGAACGGTGACCATGTTATAGTCGCCGCCGATGGAGTGCTTCAGAGCGGATGCAGCAACTGCAAACTCAACTGCAGCCTGGGTGTCCTTGCCGGACAGCAGGGCGTAGATCAGACCGCCGCCGAAGGAGTCACCGCCGCCAACGCGGTCGATGATGTGCAGGTTGTACTTCTTGGAGAAGCAGTAGTTCTCACCGTCGTACAGCATGGCGGACCAGCCGTTATCGAAAGCGGAGTGAGATTCGCGCAGGGTGATGGCGACCTTCTCGAAGCCGAACTTGTCAGCCAGCTGCTTGGCAACGGACTTGTAGCCCTCGTGGTTGATGGTGCCGCCGTAGATGTCGGTAGCTTCAGCTTCAATGCCGAACACATCCTTTGCATCCTCTTCGTTGGAGATGCACACATCGATGTACTGAGCCAGCTCGGTCATTGCTTTGTTGGCTTCGGCGCGGGTCCACAGCTTGCCGCGGTAGTTCAGGTCGCAGGAGATCTTGATGCCGCGGGCCTTAGCAGCCTTACAGGCATCAATGCAGATGTCAACAACGTTGGGGCCCAGTGCGGGGGTGATGCCGGTGAAGTGGAACCAGTCGGCACCCTCGAAGATCTTATCCCAGTCGAAGTCCTCACGGGAGGCCTTCTGGATGGCGGAGTTGGCACGGTCATAGATGCAGACGGAGCCGCGCTGGGAAGCGCCCTTTTCGTTGTAGTAGATGCCAACACGGTCGCCGCCCCGGACGATCAGGGAGGTGTCAACGCCGTAGCGGCGCAGGGAGTTAACAGCGGCCTGGCCAATGGAGTGGGCGGGCAGCTTGGAAACGAAAGCGGCATCCATGCCGTAGTTTGCCAGGGAGACAGCCACGTTGGCCTCGCCGCCGCCGAAGGTGAATTCCACGCTCTGGGCCTGGACGAAACGCTCGTAGTTGAAGGGCTGCAGACGCAGCATCAGTTCGCCAAAGGTAATGATTCTAGCCATGTATATGTATCCTTTCGATTATAAATTACAAGATTATTCGCCCTTTGCGGCCTTGCGGGCATCCAGACACAGCTGGGTGATCTTGTCCCAGTTGCCGGCTGCGATGTCGGCCTTGGGGCAGACCCAGGAGCCGCCCACGGCATGGATGAAGGGGGCGTCAATGTATTCCTTGATGTTGGCAGCGTTGACACCGCCGGTGGGCAGGAACTTCAGACCCACAAAGGGGGCGGACAGATTCTTCATAGCATTCAGACCACCATAGACGTTGGCGGGGAAGAACTTGACCATCTTCAGGCCGTGCTTCAGGGCAGCCATAATCTCAGTGGGAGTGACACAGCCGGGAGCTACAGGAATGCCGTTTTCTACGCACCAGCCAACGACCTCGTCGCTGAAGCCGGGGGAAACAATAAACTTGGCGCCCATCTCAACGGCCAGCTTGCACTGCTCCAGATTGACGATGGTGCCGGCACCCACCAGAACGTCGGGGCAGTTTTCGGCAACAGCCTTAATGCATTCGGGAGCGCAGGCGGTACGGAAAGTGATTTCCATGGTATCCACGCCACCGGCGGCCATAGCCTTTGCGGTGGGGATGGCGTCCTCGACCTTGTCCAGAACGACAACAGGGACAACGATAGAATTTGCAAGTCTGGTTAAAACATCCATTTTCAAAAATGCCTCCTACTAATATAGCTATTCTGCCGGGGGGCAGACAGATTCCATTAAAATTGTATCGAAAAAAGACAAAAAATCAATTGGAAACCTGTGCTTTTTGTGATTTTTAGCACTTTGTACAAATTATAACGAGCTTCTTCTACAGGAAAGCTAATTGACAAAAGCAACGGCACTCCTGATTCGGAGTGCCGCAGAGGGTTATTTTCTGGGTGCCTTGATCTTATTGAGCTTTGCGTTGATCTCCAGCAGTTCTTCCTTGGTGAATTTGATATTCACGGTGCCCAGCATACCAGTCAGGCGCAGCAGGGTGAAGCTGGAAAGCATCTCCATCATGCCGCCCAGGCTGCTCTTGTCAAAGCCTGCACCCTTGTTCTTACCGTCACCGCCCATCTTGGGAGCCAGCTTGGTGAACATAGACATCAGATAGAGCTTGCCCTGGGTGGTGGCCATGATATCGCCGAATTTGGAATTGAGGGACAGATACCCCTCGGGCTGGGTGATGTCAAACCAGTTGAGGATAGCACCCTTTTCCTTCAGGCGATAGTCTTCGTTAAAAACAGCCACCTTGCGGACCTGGCTTTCATCCCGGCAGTCCCCGGCTACAGCCAGAAGGACAGTTTCGCCGGAATTGGGAACATCGAAATAGAAGAAGTGGTCGGCCGCTTCCTTAACGCCCAGGGAAACGCCGTTTGCAAACAGTTCCACGGCGGGCAGGTTGGAGTAGACGGTGACCTTCGTCACATCCTCCACCCGGTCTACATACCGCTTGCCGCAGATATGGACGAAGGGCTCATCAGAGAGCCAGGCCTTGTAGGCGTAGAAGGAGTCCTTCTTATATTTGCGGTCAATGGTCACCAGACCCTTGTGATTCTGACCGTTCTCACCGCCCTCGTTCCGGGCGTCACAGCCAAAGTCAAACATATTCCAGACATGGGTTGCCCACATATATTTCCGGGAGAAGAGCTGACGGATCAGTTCTTCGTGGTAATAAGCCTGGTATTCCTCAGTGTAGTCGCCCTGCTGGGGGTCGGAGGTGTGCCAGTTCAGGCCCTCACAGCCGTACTCGGAGCAGCCGATGGGGATGTTGGGATACTTGGCGTGGAACTTATCGAACCAGGGACCGTTCATGGAGGTATCGCCGCCGTACCAGCCGAAATAATGGTTGTAGGAGACCGTATCGGGAATCTGCACGATATTGCTGTCCATGGAACACATGGAGACACAGGCCATGGTGGTCAGGCGGGTGGGGTCCATCTCATGGCACAGGTCGTTGAGGATACGGTGGTTTTCCAGCAGGTCCGCATCCTCAGCGCCCCGCATTGTGATCTCGTTGGAAAGGCCCCAGACCACGATGGAGGGGTGGTTGTAATTCTGAATGATCAGCTCTTTCATCTGGGAAATGGTATTCTCCCGGCCGGTGGGCATATGGGCGGAAATGTAGGGGATCTCAGCCCAGATCACCAGACCCCGCTCGTCGCACAGGTCATAGAAGAACTGGTCGTGCTGGTAGTGGGCCAGACGGATGGTGGTTGCGCCCATCTCACAGATCAGGTCCATATCTTCAATATGGTGCTCCGGCAGCAGGGCGTTGCCGATATCCCAGCGGTCCTGATGGCGGCTGACGCCACGGAGAGGATATTCTTCCCCATTGAGAAGGAAGCCCCGCTCCGGATCAATGGCAAAGCTGCGGCAGCCGAACCGGGTGGAGACGGTATCCAGAACGTCTCCGTTTTCCACAAGCTCTGCCCGGCAAGTGTAGAGGTAGGGGTCCTTGCGGCCCTGCCACAGGTGGGCATTTTTAATGCGGAAGATCACCTTTCCGCCGCTGCTCTGGTGGGTACCGACTACCTTCCCATCGGCGTTCATCAGGCTGTAGCGGATCTCCTGACCGGCCTTGCGGCGGGTCACAAAGACCACCACTTCCACCTTTGCGTCCTTCTCCTCCATGACCGGGGTGACCTTGATGCCGGGGCCGCCATGGCAGTCCAGGTCAAAGTGAGCTTCCGATACGCAGATCAGGTTCACATCCCGGTACAGGCCGCCGTAGAAGGTGAAGTCAGCCACCTGGGGATAGACCTGTTGGTTGGGGGCGTTATCCACGAGGATCGCCAGCAGATTCTCATTTTCCAGAGCATCTGTCACATCAACCCGCCAGGTGGAATAGCCACCGTCGTGGTGGGCAAGGTGCTTTCCGTTCAGGTAAACGTCAGCAGAGGAATTGGCACCGTTGATCTCCAGGTAATAGCGGTCTGCTTCCGGCAGGTCCAGCTTTTGGAAGTTTTTGGCGTAGCAGCAGGTGCCGCGGTAGTAGTCACCGCCGCCGTCCTGGCCGTCGATGGCGTTCCAGGTGTGGGGCAGGTTGACGAAATTCCAGAGGGCAGGGATTTGGGCAGGGGCTTCTTCGACACCCTTGGCAAAGGCCCACTTGCGGTTCAGACTGATGACAGTTCTCATAAATTACCTCCTGTTGTATTTTTCTCATCATAACACAGAAACAGGAAAAGCGGTAGGGGGAAATCGAAACAGGAGGTAGACAATTTCTGTAAAAACAGATATAATACAAGAAAAAGAAAGGGAGGACCCCGATATGGAAAACAACGTTGTACACGCGCTCATCGAGATCCCTCTGGGCTCCAAAAACAAATATGAGCTGGATAAGGAAACGGGCCGGATCTTTCTGGACCGGGTGCTGTATGCTGCCATGATCTATCCTGCGGAATACGGTATTCTGGAAAATACCCTGGCACCCGACGGCGACCCTCTGGATATTCTGGTAATCTGTTCGGATCCTACTTTCCCCGGCTGTATGGTCCCTGCCCGGGTGCTGGGCTATCTGGATATGGAGGATAACGGAAAGCTGGACTATAAGCTGATCTCCGTGGTGGACTGCGATCCCCGGTACGCGGATGTGCAGACTTTGGAGGACCTGTCTCCCTTTGTGCTGAAGGAGATCGCCAACTTCTTCGCAAATTATAAAGTCCTGCAGGACATCCATGTCAAGGTAGGGGAGTACCATCCTAAGGAAGAAGCGGTGCGGGTCATCCAGGAGTGCCGGGATGCGTATTTCGCTGAGCGGAATTGATTTGTGCCCGTAACGAAAAAAGCCTGTCATCCCGAGCGTAGTGAAACGAAGTCGAGGGATCTTCACACCATCGATACTGCTTGGCAGATATTCGGTGCGAAGATCCCTCGACTCACGTTGTTCGCTCGGGATGACAGGTCGGTTTGCTGGTTACAGCTTACCCAGCAGCTTTTCCAGTGCAGCCAGCTTCAGGCTGACGCAGAGGACTTCCATAGCTTTTTCCAGCTCCTCCACAGGAGGCAGGCTGGGGGCGATACGGAGGTTGGAGTCGTTGGGGTCCTGGCGGTAGGGGTAGGTGGCGCCGGCATTGGTCATGGTCACGCCTGCTTCCTTGCACAGGGACCAGACCCGCTTGGCGGTTCCGTTCATGGTGTACAGGCTGACAAAGTAGCCGCCCTTGGGGTCATTCCACCGGGCAAAGCCCAGGGGCTTGATCTCCCGGTTCAGGTAGTCGGAGACTACACGGAACTTGGGAGCCATGACGGAAGCATGACGCTTCATGATCTCCAGGGTGGTAGCCTTATCCTTCAGGTACTTGACATGGCGCAGCTGATTGACCTTATCGTAAGAGATCATCTGCACACCGAAAACGCCGGTAAAATACTGGATGTTGGCTTCGGAGGCTGCCATGCAGCTGGTGCCGCCGCCGGCGAAGGTGATCTTGGAGGTGGAAGCGAACTCGAAGACCATGTCGGGATTGCCCGCTTCCTCGCACATGGAGATGATGTCGGGGAAGGGGACATACTCGCCCTCGAACTCATGCATACAATAGGCATTGTCCCAGATGATGGCGAAGTCGGGAGCGGCGGGCTTCAGATTGGCAAAGCGGCGGATGGTCTCATCGCTGAAGATGATGCCGTCAGGATTACTATACTTGGGCACCACCCAGATCATCTTCACCTGGGGATCCTTGACGTACTCCTCCACCATATCCATGTCAGGGCCGGTGGGGGTCATGGGGATGTAGATCAGTTCGGCACCATAGAATTCACCGATCTGGAAGTGACGGTCGTAGCCGGGAGCGGGGCAGAGGAACTTAACCTTTTCCTCCTTGCACCAGGGTCGGGGGCTGTGGAGCAGACCGTGGGTGTAGGCACGGGAGACGATGTCGCACATCATGTTCAGGGAGGCGGCGCCGCCCACGAAAATCTGAGAGGGATTGCAGTCCAGCACATCGGCCCAGTAGGTACGGGCAGAGGGCAGGCCGGCCAGCTCACCGTAGTTCCGGGAGTCGATGTCTCCATCGAAGCAGTCATCGGCGGTGTTCAGCACGGTCAGAATGTCGCTGACCAGGTCCAGCTGCTTCTTTGCAGGCTTACCGCGGGCCATATTCAGGTTCAGGCCCTGTGCCTTACAATTTTCGAAGGCAGCCAGCACACTTGCGTACTCGCGCTCCAGTTCTTCTTTGGTCATGCAGGAATAGGGGGTCACGTCCATCAATCCTTTCGGGTTTTTCTGTAAATGATGGGCTTATTATATGCTCTGAAACTGAAAAATGCAATATCAAAATGCCAAAAATTTCATTTCTCTTTAGCAAAATAAAGAATTTGGAGGTTTGTACAAATACTATGAAAGATGGGGACCTTTTTTGAACAGTTTCACTTCTTGCATTTTGCTCAAAACTGGAATAAAATCTTAGTGTATAATGCTGATATTATGGGGTGTTATTGACTGTATTCCAGCAGAATTCCCCGTAAAATCCACCGAAAGTACAGTTTTTTGAAATGCAACATGAAATTTTCGTTCCTTCATTTTGAATGTTGAAAGGATGTATGTCATGAGCGATATCCTGAATGTACCCGAGATCTTCGGCAGCGACGTATTCAACGAAGCTACCATGAAGCAGCGCTTGCCGCTGGAAGTTTACAACGCATGGAAGAACTGCATCGCCACCGGTTCCCAGCTTCCTTTGGACGTGGCAAATGAGATCGCGGAGGCCATGAAGCTTTGGGCTACCGAAAAGGGCGCCACTCACTATACCCACTGGTTCCAGCCTATGACCGGCATCACCGCCGAGAAGCATGATTCCTTCATTTCTCCCACCGGTGACGGACGGGTCATTATGGAGTTTAGCGGCAAGGAGCTGGTCCGGGGCGAGCCTGATGCATCCTCCTTCCCCTCCGGCGGTTTGCGGGCTACCTTTGAGGCCCGTGGCTATACTGCCTGGGACCCCACCTCCAGCGCCTTTGTCAAGGATGGCAGCCTGTACATCCCCACTTGTTTCTTCTCTTATACCGGCGAGTCTCTGGATAAGAAGACGCCGCTGCTGCGTTCTATGGATGAGGTATCCCGGGAGGCGGTCCGGATCCTGCGCCTGTTTGGTGATACTGAAACCAAGCGGGTCATTGCCTCCGTAGGCGCGGAGCAGGAGTATTTCCTGCTGCCCAAGGATCTCTATGCCCAGCGGGAAGACCTGCGGCTGACTGGCCGGACCCTCTTTGGCGCACAGCCCCCCAAGGGACAGGAGCTGGATGACCATTATTTCGGAACCATCCGTACCAGGGTCTCCTCCTTTATGAAGGACCTGGATGAGCAGCTCTGGCGGCTGGGTATCCTGTCTAAGACCAAGCATAATGAGGGCGCGCCCTGCCAGCATGAGCTTGCCCCCATCTATACCGATGCCAATACGGCCTGCGATGATAACCAGCTGATCATGGAGATCATGAAGAAGTGTGCCGCCAAGCACAATCTGGTGTGCCTGCTCCACGAAAAGCCCTTCGCCGGCATCAGCGGTTCCGGTAAGCACAACAACTGGTCCCTGTCCACCGATACCGGACGGAATCTGTTCTCTCCCGGTAAGACTCCCAGCCAGAATGCCCGGTTCCTGGTGTTCCTGGCAGCCTTTATCGCCGGTGTGGATGAATAC
>JAXJVC010000399.1:0-17895 GCA_036308745.1 Oscillospiraceae bacterium
AATCGGTGATTGCCCGCTTGAACTGCTTCATAATGACGGCAGGATCATCCATCAGCAGGACACGGCCGGTATCCTCGTTCTCGGACTTGGACATCTTTTCCAGAGGGTTGGTCAGGCTCATGATCCTTGCGCCCACCTTGGGTACAAACGGCTCAGGGATCTTGAATACATCGCCGTAGATGCCGTTGAACCGGCGGGCAATAACATGGGTCAGCTCCACGTGCTGCTTCTGGTCTTCGCCAACAGGCACCAGGTCAGGCTGATACAGCAGGATATCACCTGCCATCAGGCTGGGATAGGTAAACAGGCCGGCGTTGATGTTGTCGGCATTCTTTGCGGACTTATCCTTGAACTGGGTCATACGGCTCAGCTCGCCGAACATGGAATAGCAGTCCAGGACCCAACCCAGCTCGGCGTGCTGGTGGACATGGCTCTGGATAAACAGGGTGTTCTTCTCAGGATCCAGGCCACAGGCGATGTACTGAGCCAGCTGCTCCAGGGTGCGGCGGCGCAGGTCCGCAGGATTCTGGCGGACGGTAATGGCATGGAGGTCCGCCATAAAGTAGAAGCAATCATACTGGTCAGCCCGCTCGGCCCAATTCTTAACGGCACCCAGGTAAGAGCCCAGGGTCAGATCACCGGAGGGCTTGATACCGGAGAGCATTCTTTTTTTTACAACAGGCGTTTCCTGAATAACGTCGCTCATAGGTTTACACGCTTCTTTCCAAAGTATTTGGGTTATTTTAACACAGTTGTGCCGATTGTGCAAGGATATTTTCACCCAGCAGGGGAATTGATTTTTTTGTCGCTGTGTGCTATACTTTATGCTAGAATTTTATGCGAAAGAGGTAGAATATTATGGACTATCAGGCACTTGCTGATTTGCTTTTTCCCAATGTAACCGAGACCCCTGAGGAAGTGGAAGCCCGGTTCCCCAGACGGGAGCTGCCCGAAGGCGCGGTTGTTACCCGTATGGCCCCCTCCCCTACCGGCTTTGTTCACCTGGGCAATCTGGTCCAGGGTATGATCTCCGAGCGGATGGCCCATCAGAGCGGTGGCGTTCTGTTCCTGCGTGTGGAAGACACGGATGCCAAGCGGGAGGTTCCCGGCGCTGTGGAGGTTCTCATCAACTCCCTGGAGCACTACAACATCCGTTTTGACGAGGGCGCTACCATTGAAGGCGACAACGGTCTCTATGGCCCCTATCGTCAGCGTCAGAGAGCTGCCATCTACCATGTATTTGCCAAGAAGCTGGTATCTGAGGGCAAGGCCTATCCCTGCTTCTGCACTGAGGAAGAGCTGACCGCCATGCGGGAGACCCAGGAAGCCGCCAAGGAAAACTTTGGCTATTACGGTAAATATGCCATCTGGCGTGACCGTTCCATCGAAGATATCCAGGCACAGCTTGCAGCAGGCAACCCCTGGGTTCTGCGTTTCAGAAGCGAAGGCTCCATTGAAAACCAGTTTAAGTTTGACGACTTGGTGAAGGGTAAGCTGACCATCACGGAAAACGATGTGGATAACGTCCTGCTGAAGTCCGACGGCATCCCCACTTACCACTTCGCCCACGCCGTGGACGATGAGCTGATGCGCACCACCCACGTTGTCCGCGGCGATGAGTGGCTGCCTTCCCTGCCCTTCCACATCCAGTTGTTTAAGGCTCTGGGCTTCAAGCTGCCCAAGTACGTCCACATTGGACCTCTGATGAAGATGGATGGCAACTCCAAGCGCAAGCTCAGTAAGCGTAAGGACCCCGAGCTGGCCCTGACCTACTACAAGGCAGAGGGTTTCTCCACCCAGGCCATGCGGGAATATCTGATGACCGTGCTGAACTCCAACTTTGAAGACTGGCGCCGGGCAAACCCCGATGCCGATATCGAGGCCTTCAAATTCAGCCCCAAAAAGCTGAATCCCGCCGGTTCCCTGTTTGACTACGCCAAGCTGGTGGACGTTTCCAAGAACGTGATCTCCCGGATGACCGCAGAGGAGGCCTATGCTCAGCTCACCGCCTGGGCCGCCGAATTTGATCCTGATTTCGGCGCAAAACTGGCATCTGCCCCTGAGTATGCCACCAAGATTCTGGCCATCGGTCGGGGTGGCAAGAAGCCCCGCAAGGACCTGGCTACTTGGAAGGACGCCAAGGACTACATGGGTTTCTTCTATGACGAATATCTGGACAAGCCCCTCTTTGATGAGAAGTTTGAAAAGAGCGTGGTCGCCGATGTACTGAACCGGTTCCTGGAGAAGTTCGACATCGCCGACGATTCCGCTGTCTGGTTTGATAAGGTCAAGACTATCACCACCGAGATTGGATTCACCACCGACATGAAAGCCTACAAGGCAGATCCCTCCGCTTTCCCCGGCACTGTGGCAGATGTGTCCACCTTTGTCCGTCAGGCCGTCACCGGCAAGACCAATTCCCCTGACCTGTATACCGTGATGCAGATCCTGGGCTATGAACGCACCGTAGCGCGGATCCGCGATACCATCGCAGATCTGATCTGATAAGCTTGACCCGGCACCAGAATCGGTGCCGGGTCTTTTTCGTGATATACCAGTCCTGCCGGATGTGCATTACATCAGCATCTGCCCATTGATGATAAGCTTAAATTCCAGCCCCAAGGTCTTGGCGGACTGGCGGCACAAAAGCATCCGCTTCATAAAGATCTCAAAATACTCCATAACGGAGCTGACAGCGGTATCTACCGTCAGGTTCAGCACCATTTCCTTGTCCTGGGGCCGGACCTCCAAACGGGAATCGGTGACGGAATAATTCACCCGGTCGTGGATGTCAAGAGCGATGGTTTCCTTGTTCCGCACCCGGCTACGGCGGACATCCGATTTATCACCGATGATCAGAGCGGCGGCTACTGCGTTCACCGGCACGCCGGTTCCTTCATCGTGGTTGCCAATGGCGGTAACGATGGTTGCGATCTCTTCAGGGGAGAAATTCATCCGGTCCAAAATACGGAAAGCCATCACTGCACCACTCTGACTGTGGTCCACCCGGTTTACCACATTCCCGATGTCATGCAAAAATCCTGCGATCTTTGCCAGTTCTACAGTACGCTCCGGGTAGCCAAGGGCAGAAAGGATGTCCCCTGCTGTCTGGGCGACCCGCGTCACATGAGCAAAGCTGTGTTCCGTAAAACCAAGGGCTTCCAGGGAAGCGTCAGCCTGGGCAATATAGACCCGGACCGCATGGTCCTGTCTGATTTCCTGATAGGTCATGTTGGTTCCTCCTTGCGTTTTTCTTAGTATACCATTATGCTGATACCATGTCTATCACTGTTATAGAAAATGCCCGAAAAAATATTCACCAGTGTCCTTTCTTTTTACAATTTACGGTTCTTTACATCTCCTTCCAGCTATGGTATACTTTATTAGATAAATCCAAAAGATAAGGGGTACCATATCGCATGTACGATTTCTACTCTACCAAAGCATTTGAAAACGCATTTACCTACACCGGTTCTGACCTGGGTGCTGTCTGGTCCCGGGAAAAGACCTGCTTCCGCCTCTGGGCGCCCACTGCCAAGGCTGTATCCGTAAACCTGTATAAGAGCGGTACTGCCGGTACGGATGACCTGATCCAGCGTGTCCCCATGGAGCCCAGTGTCAATGGCACCTGGGTGGCAGAAAAGGCTGGCGACCTTAATGGCATTTACTATACCTATCTGGTATCCGTAGGCGGCAAGACCGTGGAGGCATGCGATCCCTATGCCCGGACTACCGGTGTCAACGGTAACCGTGCCATGGTCATTGACCTGGCTTCCACTGACCCCCAGGGCTGGGAAAACGATACCGATCCCCACGCCGGCGCTAAGATCACCGACGCGGTGCTCTATGAGCTTCACGTCCGGGACCTGTCCATGGACAAAAGCTCCGGCATCAAAAACAAGGGCAAGTTCTTAGGTCTCATCGAGTCCGGCACCAAGACCAAGGACGGCATTCCCACGGGTCTGGATCACATGAAGGACCTGGGCATCACCCACCTGCACCTGCTTCCTGTATATGACTTCGGCTTTACCGACGAAAGCCTGGAAAAGCCTCAGTTCAACTGGGGTTACGATCCCGTGAACTTCAACGTTCCCGAGGGTTCCTTCTCCACCGATCCCTTCAACGGCGCTGTCCGGGTGAAGGAAATGAAGCAGATGGTGAAGGGCCTCCACGATAACGGCATCAGCGTGGTTATGGACGTGGTATATAACCACGTTTACGAGACCTTTGATTTCTGTTTCAATAAGATCGTTCCCGGCTATTTCAGCCGGATCAGCGGCACCGGTGTCGTTTCCGATGCCTCCTGCTGCGGCAATGACACCGCTTCTGAGCGGGCCATGGTAAAGAAATACATCGTGGACAGCGTCAACTACTGGGCCGATGAATACCACATCGACGGCTTCCGCTTTGACCTTGTCGGCCTTATCGACACCGAGACCATCAACGAGATCATGGATACAGTCCATGCCCAGCATCCCAGCGTCATTTTTTACGGTGAAGGCTGGAGCATGCACACCGGCGTTACCAAGCCCGGCTACCACATGACGGTTCAGGGCAACTCCGGTATGGTCCCCGGCTTTGCTTTCTTCAGCGACACTATCCGGGATCTGCTTCGGGGTTCTGTCTTTGACAATACCCTTCCCGGTTTTATTTCCGGCGCAGTCTGCTCCCGGGATCAGCTTGATGCCTGCTTCATGGGTGTACCCATGTGGGCCGCGGCGCCTGCTCAGAGCGTGAACTACGTCTCCTGCCATGACAACAATACCCTCTTCGATCGCATCGCCCTGGCCACCCCCCACGCTTCTCAGGCAGAGCGGATTAAGATGAATAACCTGGCAGCGGCTTTCACCATTATGTCCCAGGGTGTTCCCTTTATGCAGGCCGGCGAGGAAATGCTGCGGACCAAGCCCGCAAAGGATGGTGGCTTCGATCACAACAGCTACCGCGCTCCTGACTCCGTCAACTCCATGAAGTGGGCAGATCTGAGTAAGGAAGAGTACAAAAAGACCTATGCCTACTACAAGGGTCTTCTGGCTTTCCGCAAAGCACATCCCTCTCTCCACCTGACCACCCGGGATCAGGTCTGGAAGACGGTTCATCCTGTGGGATGCTATAATCCTCACACAGCAGCCTTCCTGATCGATGGTGAAGAGGATCATCGGATTTTTGCTGCATTCAACGCAGACACTCAGGGTGTCAGCCTGACCCTGCCTGAGGGCAAGTGGCAGGTGTGCATCCGGGACGATGTGGCGGGAACTGAATCCCTGGCAGAACTGGGCGGTAGCCTGACAGTCTCTCCCAAGTCCGCCATCGTTCTGGTGCAGAAGAAAGCTGCAAAGCCTGTTGATGTTGTAGCAGCCCTGCTGTGGGAAAAGGACAAGTTTCTGATTGCCCAGCGCCCCGCTACTAAGGCCCGGGGACTGCTGTGGGAATTCGTAGGTGGCAAGGCAGAGGCCGGTGAATCCCTGCCCCAGGCACTGATCCGGGAATGCAAAGAGGAGCTGGATGTCACTGTGGGGGTTGGTCCTCAGTTCATGCAGGTGACCCACGAATACCCTGATATCCTGATTCGGCTGACTTTGTTCCATGCCATCATTCCCGAAGGCTTCCCCAAGGCTCTGGAACACAATGAGATCCGCTGGATCCACCCCAGTGAGATTGACCAGTACCAGTTCTGCCCCGCAGATGCGGATATCCTGAAAGAGATCAAGCGGATGTACGGCAGCAAGAAACCCCTGTGATACACTGCGAAAATATTTCAGATCCGCTCCCAGAGGGGAGCGGATCTTCTTTCCCCAAATTTCACCCCGGCTAGGGGTTCAGTTCCAAAAAAGCGGCAGTCCCCATTTTCAGGGAACTGCCGCTGCTTTATTTCATTCTTCCAGTTCGTCCTCTTCGTCCAAAAGCTCTGCCATGGTCAAATTGTACACGGCCTCTGCCTTCTTTTCAAAGAGCCTGGACAACCGGACAGCCTGACGCTGATCGGGAGCCACCAGTTCGAGAGTCATCAGGTTGCCCATTTCATCGTCCAACGCCATGATAACGGAAACTTCGCCGTTATCCCTTGTGATCAATTGTGTCTTCACAAAACTGCTACGTCGGATCTGACGGTTAAAGCGGGCCACAGCATTTTCCGCACGCTGCTTCACCGTGTAAGCGATGGAATCCGCAGTCAGGGAGCCATCTGCCTTACCCTTCTCGGTAATAACATAGGTGTCCCCTTCCGCCTCCTTCAAATGGCCGGACTTCACCATCTCGGGAATGGCGGTACAGACATCGAAGTAGCTCAGGCAGTCATCCTGATAGCACAGTTCATAGATCTGCTGGGTATTGACCGGATAGCTCACCCGGTCCATAACGTATAGGATCAGGACCTTAACATCCAGCATATCGTGAATAAAACCAAGTCTCTGCATATGCGTCACCTCTTACCTTTTATTATACGCAAGAATAGCAAAAAATCAAGCACCAGCTGATTTTCCTGTGCATATTCTGGCATAAAGGAGTGATGTATTTGGAGAACAGGCTATTTTATCCCATCGGGACCACTTCCGCATGTACCTATGCTGCAGCCTTCCTGCAGGCCGCCGGCGAAGCCATGGTGGACCACCCAACACCAGAGGTGACCCACGTTCTTCTGGATGTCCCCAGCTTCAGCCCGGGTCGCGGCGTGGATGCGGAGGAGATATTACGAATGCTGCCCCATTCTGTCACCATAATCGGTGGGCAGCTAGACCAGTCTTTTTTGGATGGGTACAAAAAAATTGATCTTCTGTCTGATAAAGCCTATCTTGCCGGGAATGCTGCAATCACCGCAGACTGCGCCCTGCAGGTAGCTGCTCCCCTGCTGAACTGTACGCTGCAGCAGGCAGACGCGTTGGTCATCGGCTGGGGCAGGATCGGCAAATGTCTTGCAGTGCTGCTAAAGGCCATCGGAAACGATGTCACGGTGGCGGCCCGGAAGGAAGGAGATCGGGCTATCCTCCATGCACTGGGCTACCGGACCGCTGATCCGGGCAGGCTTTCGGGAAAGCTGCAAAATACCCGACTTATCTTTAACACTGCCCCAGAGATGGTACTGACGGAGGCACAGCTGAAGCAAACGAAAAACTGTGTAAAGATCGACCTGGCTTCCCGCCGGGGACTGGGCGGTGACGATATCATTTGGGCCCGGGGACTTCCAGGTATCCATGCACCGGAAAGTGCGGGAAAGCTGATGGCCCGTACTATTCTGCGTAAGCTGAAGGAGGAAATAACATGAACATTGGTTTCGCCCTGTGCGGTTCCTTTTGTACATATTCAGAAGTATTCCCGGTAATGGAACTTCTGAGCCGGGACTACCATGTAACCCCCATTTTTTCGCAAGCCTCCTACACCATCGACAGCCGTTTCGGTACAGCATCGGAGCATATTCAGACAGCCATGGAAATCTGCGGTACACCTCCCCTGCACACCATTGCCCAAGTGGAGCCCATCGGACCAACGAAGTTGATTGACATATTGGTGATCGCACCCTGCACGGGAAATACTCTAGCAAAACTGGCCAACAGCATTGCTGACGGGCCGGTGACCATGGCAGCAAAAAGCCACCTGCGGAACGGTCGCCCCATTTTGGTGGCGGTCTCCACCAACGACGGTCTTGCGGGAGCGGCAGAGAACATTGGAAAGCTGCTGGCACGGAAGCACTATTACTTTGTTCCCTTCGGGCAAGACAATGCAACTGCCAAACCCACCAGCCTGGTAGCGGATTTTGCAAAAATCCCGCAAGCTCTTGAGGAAGCCCTGGCAGGACGGCAGATGCAGCCTGTATTGTTGTAATAGGAAAGACCACCGGCCAATTAAAGCCGGTGGTCTCAGACCGGGAAGCTTGGTAATCTTCCCGGTCCATTCATTTGCCTTTCAAATCGGCAAGCGCCATCTCAGTGCTTTCCCGTTAAGAGATTGCATATAGGAACTGTAATTCATCAAAATGATTCAGGAGCCAGTTTGTCATTTTCTTGTTGGTTTCAAACATCTCAGGATACTTTTCCCGATCATCGATCCAGGCTACGCAGACAAACTGATTGGCCAGGATCACATAGGGAAGCGCCATTTTCTCTTCTGTGGTGAGCTTTACAACGCTGTCATAGCCAAGAATCAGATTTCGGTAAATTTCAAGCCAATCCTCCAGACCGGCATCATCCAGCTTGTTGAAGCTCTCCGACAAAATTGCCGTTGCGGCATAGCAGGGATCAAACAGGCGCATATTTCGTTCCGACAGGTCAAAATCGA
Source organism: Oscillospiraceae bacterium (assembly GCA_036308745.1). Taxonomy (GTDB): domain Bacteria; phylum Bacillota; class Clostridia; order Oscillospirales; family Oscillospiraceae; genus Faecousia. The sequence continues at coordinate 8,272 of JAXJVC010000399.1, forward strand.
TGAATCCCCAGCCCTGCTCCGTCAGAATGATGTTGCCCGGATTGGGATCCCGGTGAATGATCTGCTTGGGAAGCTTCGGGTACAGATCCCCAAATTTTCTTACAAAGTCCTCGCAGAATCCCCCGGAAAGGCCCAGGCTGTCCTTTGCCTTGGGAAGCGCCCAGTTCTTTACGGTTTCATACAGATTGGCATCGTTAACCACCGCATCAATCCGGGTCAGGGCAAGGTGCATCTGCCCCAGAATCTCACCCATGAATCTTGCCTTACTCTTTCCTTCACTGCCGTAAAGCTCAGACGCCTTTATGGTTCTGCCTTCAATCCGCTTGGTCAGAACGAAGTAAAGCTCTCCATCCTGTATGTATTCCGGTCCATCCGGGGTTTTCACAGGCACTGCTGCGCACATACCCAGTTCCTCCAAGGCTTTGGATAATTTCATGTGTACCAGGAATTCACCCAGATTGGCGGTGCACTTCAGTACATATTGGGTGCCAACGTAGAATGCGCTTTCATTCCGTTCTCCGCTGCTTTCACCGTAGATATCCGTAATGGTTTCGTCTTCCAGATGCCAATGCTTCAGAATTTCAGTGGTCTTTTTACGTGTGATAATCATATGTTCCTCCTTGCTCAAGTTAAACCGACATGGGCGTCTGACCCTGTCGCTTTTCAGATATTCGGTAGGCGTGCAGCTGAATTCCCGCTGAAATGCTTTGTAGAAACCTGCGTAAGTATCAAATCCATAGCGCAGTGCGACTTCGATCCGAACCTGCCCCTGCTTAATCTCATAGATTCCATGGAGCAATCTTCGGCGGAGAATAAACTGCATCACAGGGAGACCTGTGGCAGATTGGAACAGGCGGTAAAAGTGAAACAGAGAGAAACCTGCATCTTGTGCTAACTCCATAGCTGTGATCTCCGTTTTCAGATTCGCTTCGATATAGTCGATGCTTTGCTGAATAATATTGCGGTAATCCATATATGCACCTCCTTTATTTGTCTCGCGGCCACGCAGACAGAATATCATACTACGCTGGAAAAACATTTCCGCATTTGCTGTCTTTTTGTATATTTCCAAAAACGGGAGGATCATTGATCCTCCCGTGCAGATATAATTAAAGTTTGTCCACTTCATCCAGCCAGATTCTGGCGCTGGCATCGCTGGGCATATTCCAGTCGCCCCGGGGGCCAAGGCCAACTGCGCCGACCTTTACGCCGTCAGGCATGCAGCTGCGCTTGAACTGCTGGGTAAAGAACCGTCGGTAGAAGCTTTTCAGCCACTTTTTAATGGTTGCGGCATCAAAATCCTTTGCAAAGGCGCGACAGGCCAGAGTATAGATTTTCTCAGGCGCGAAGCCGTAGCGCAGAACATAATACAGATAGAAATCATGTAGCGCGTAGGGACCCACCAGGTCCTCCGTCTGCTGGCTGATTTTACCCTCAGCATCCGGGGGCAGAAGCTCCGGGCTGATAGGCGTATCCAGAATATCCTCAAGCACTTTCCGGGAGGCGGCAAACTCCGGCCGCTGGGAAATGGTATCAATGATCCAACGGATCAGGGTCTTGGGAACCGTACCGTTAACACCATACATACTCATATGGTCACCGTTGTAGGTACACCAGCCCAGAGCCAATTCCGAGAGGTCACCGGTTCCCACTACAATACCGCCCACCACGCTGGCATAGTCCATCAGGATCTGGGTCCGTTCCCGGGCCTGGGAATTTTCATAGGTGGCGTTATGGATGGCAGGATCGTGGCCAATATCCTGGAAATGCAGGGATACCGCGTCTTTGATAACAATTTCCTTGCTGTTGATTCCCAGGGTGTTCATCAGCTCCCATGAGTTGTTGTAGGTTCTGTCGGAGGTTCCGAAGCAGGGCATGGTCACGCCATAAACGTCGGAAGCGGGACGGTCCATCTGCCGCATAGCCTCCACGGCCACCAGAAGGGCCAGAGTAGAATCCAGACCGCCGGAGATACCAATGACCGCGTTGGCGCCGCCGATGGCAGTAAGCCGCTGCTTAAGACCTGTCACCTGGAGCTGGAAGATCTCGTTGCAGTAGGCAAGTCGTTCTGACTGGGTGGAGGGAATAAAGGGCAGCTTCTGTACCGGATACAGCGTTCCGTCAGCACGGAGTTTACCATCCATAACGTTCTGCAGAAGGTACTCACCGGCATACCGCTGAGCTGCCATACGGAAGGTGGCATTCTTCCGCCGCTCCGCCCGGATGATACCCAGGTCACAATCCTGAACCATCAAATAGCCGCTGTCAACCACATTAACGTTTTCCTGCAGCACTGTGCCACATTCCGCAATCACGCTATGGCCGGAAAAGACCAGATCCGTGGTGGATTCCGTATAGCCGGCGGAGCAATAGGCATAAATACACTTGCAGTTGCCGGAGTATACCTTCATCTGCTCGGTCCGGCCAAACTTCTTGCCCACCTGCTCAGGAGAGGCTGCCAGATTCAAAATGACCTCTGCACCGTTCAACGCCTGGAAGGTAGAAGGAGAAACAGGGGCAAAGAAATCCTCGCAGATCTCTATTCCCACCGTAACTCCGCCGATTTTATACAGCAAGTCCGTTCCCACCATGGTTTTCTGTCCGCACAGCGACACAAGCTGGGTCTCCTTTACCGAGGAGAACCAACGGCTCTCATTGAACCCGCCGTAATCCGGAAGATAGGTCTTGGATACCATGCCCTTCAGAATGCCATTATGGATCACGGCGGCGCAGTTCAGAAGCTGCATATCCATGCGGACAGGCAGTCCCACCACACAGGTCAATGCAGGATACTTTTTAGAACAGGCAAGAATCTCACCCAGACCCTTATCCACGGCATCGTGAAGGGGCTCCTGATAAAACAGGTCGCCGCAGGTATAGCCGGTCATGGCCAATTCAGGAAACAGAAGCAGGTCAACTTGTTTTGCATCTGCCTGTTCCATAAATGCGCAGATGTCCTCCGTGTTTTTGGTTACGTCGCCAACCTTTACAGCAGGCACCGCACAGGCAATTCGGATATAGTCCAGCATGGGATCATCCTCCATTTCAGTATTTCCAATATCATACCACATTCTTCCCGGTTTGAAAAGAGAATATGAAAAGGACGGCGAAAAATCGCCGTCCTTAAATTATATTAGATTCCAGCCAGCTTCTTCAGCTCGTCGGCAATATCGGTAGCTTCCCAGGGACGGCCCTCCACGCCGAAGTGGCCCATAGCAGCGGTAGGTGCATAGATGGGACGGCGCAGATCCAGCTTGCGGATGATGCCGCCGGGGGTCAGGTCACAGGTCTGACGCAGTAACTGGGTCATCTTCTCGTCGGAAATCACACCGGTACCATAGCTTTCTACCCGAACAGAAACAGGCTCTGCAACACCAATGGCATAGGCCAGCTGCACCTGGACCTGCTTAGCAAGACCGGCAGCCACCAGATTCTTTGCCATATAGCGGGCCATGTAGGCTGCGGAGCGGTCCACCTTGGTGGGGTCCTTGCCGGAGAAGGCGCCGCCGCCGTGGGAGAAGTAGCCGCCGTAGGTATCCACGATGATCTTACGGCCGGTCAGACCGGTATCGCCGTTGGGGCCGCCGATGACGAAATTACCGGTGGGGTTGATGTGGATATTGGCAACATCGGAAATGTTAAAGCCGTACTTAGCCAGGACAGGGGCAATAACACCCTCCCGGATATACTTACGAAGCTCTTCCATCTCAAAATCCGCGCTGTGCATAATGGAGACAACCACAGTATCGATGCCCACAGCATTGCCTTCTTCATCATACTCCACAGTGACCTGGGTCTTGCCGTCAGGACGGAGCAGATCAGTGGAATGTACACACTCGGTCAGCCGGTTGCACAGAGCCCGGGACAAGGCCACGGGCAGAGGCATCAGCTCAGGGGTCTGCGTGCAGGCGCCGCCGAACATCATACCCTGGTCGCCTGCGCCGCCCACTTCGTCGTTGGTACCCAGCGCGATATCTGCGGACTGGGTGTGGATACGGCACTGGATCTCCACGGAATCTGCATCAAAGCCGTCGCCGGGATAGACATAGCCGATCTTACGGATGGCTTCCCGGGCTACGGAAGCATAGTCCACCACTGCTTTGGTGGTGATCTCGCCGCAGATGATGCAGAAGTCGGTGGTTACCATGGTCTCGCAGGCAACGCGGGAACCGGGGTCCTGTTCCAGGCAAACATCCAGAATGGCATCGGAGATGGAATCTGCCACCTTGTCAGGATGGCCGTTGGTTACACATTCAGAGGTAAAAAGTCTTTTTTCCATTGTTTTCTGTTTCCTTTCTATATCCTATAAAATCAAAAAACCGCACACCGAAGATTCGATGTGCGTATATCGAATCCTCATCTTTCGTTGCCGCCGGATTTAGCACCTTGACTTAACAGGTTGCTGGGTTTCATCGGGCCGTTCCCTCCACCACTCTTGATAAGGCTTGTATGCAGTTTGCATAGATATTGTAACCGCTTTTTGTAAAAAGTCAAGACAAAAATCGTCTTTTTTTACGCCAATCGTTTACAAATCTGATATAGACTTTTGCTCCCTTTGCTGGTAAAATGTTATAAACCTTAATTTGGGAGTGAACACCATTGAAAAATATCCGATCGCAATTTGAACGTTTCTGTTTCCGAAACAGAAACAAGGGCATCCCCAACCTGATGCTGTATATTTCCCTGGGCACCGCTGTGGTGTACTTCATGAGCCAGATGGCACAAAACAACGTCCTTTACAGTTTGCTGTGCTTTGACCGGTCGCTGATCCTCCAGGGTCAGGTCTGGCGTTTGATCACCTATCCCCTCACTTACGGCGCGGGAAATCCCAACATGGTCCTCATTGCCATTTCCATGTTCTGCTACTATTCCCTGGGCCGAGCCATGGAGAATACCTGGGGAACCTTCCGCTTCAACCTGTTCTATCTTACCGGCGTGCTGATGATGGACATCTACTGCCTGATCTTTGGCGGTCAGGCCAGCGTGACCTACCTGAACCTGAGCCTGTTCCTGGCCTACGCCACCATGTATCCCGATACCCATTTCCTGCTGTTCTTCATCATCCCTGTAAAGGCATGGATCTTTGCGGTTTTCGACCTGTTGATCGTGGTTCTGGACCTGTTCACCATGCCCTTCCCCTATAACTTCTTCTCTGTAATTTCCCTGGCCAACTACTTCCTGTTCTTTGGCAAGGATGTACTGAATGTGATCCCCGTTTCCTGGCGGGCCAATATTCGTCGGCTGTTCCGCAGGGGAAAAAATCAGGTCACCAATTCTCAGCGTCCCAAGGTGGTTCCCTTCCCCAGCGCCGGTTCCTATGAAGCCACCGTTGCAACCCCCAAGGCTCCCTTTACCCATCGCTGTTCCGTATGCGGACGGACGGACATTTCTGACCCCGATCTGGAATTCCGCTACTGCTCCCGATGCAAGGGCTACTACTGCTATTGCGAAGAGCATATCAGTAATCACAGCCATATACAGTAAAGGAGCATCTTTATGCCCAAATATATCATGTCCCTGGATTCCGGCACTACCTCCAACCGCTGTATTCTCTTCAATGCGGCGGGTGAAGTGTGCAGTGTGGCCCAGAAGGAATTTACCCAGATCTTCCCCCAGCCCGGCTGGGTTGAACATGACGCCGACGAGATCTTCTCCACCCAGTTGGAGGTGGCAAAACAAGCCCTTGCCAATATCGGTGCCACAGCCGCTGACATTGCCGCTATCGGTATCACCAACCAGCGTGAAACCACACTCGTGTGGAATCGATACACTGGGCGCCCTATTTACCGGGCCATCGTCTGGCAGTGCCGCCGCACTGCCCCCTATTGTGACCAGCTTCGGGAGGAAGGACTGGTGGATACCATCCGTCAGAAGACTGGACTGGTCATCGACCCCTATTTTTCCGCTACCAAGATCCGCTGGATCCTGGAAAATGTCCCCGGCGCACGGGAGCAGGCAGAGAATGGCGAGCTGCTCTTCGGCACCGTGGAGACCTGGCTGATCTGGAAGTTCACTGGCGGCAAGGTCCATGTGACGGATTACTCCAACGCTTCCCGAACCATGCTCTTCAATATCAACACCCTGCAATGGGATCGGGAGATCCTAGAAAAGCTGGAGATTCCCATTTCTATGCTTCCCCAACCTGTTCCCTCCAGCCAGCTTTATGGCTGCACCTCTGCCCAGTTCTTCGGCGCGCCTATCCCTATTGCCGGTGCCGCCGGTGACCAGCAGGCGGCCCTCTTCGGACAGGCTTGTTTTGACCCGGGTGATTCCAAGGTCACCTACGGAACCGGTGCATTTCTGCTGATGAACACCGGAGACAAGCCCATCTTCTCCGGAAACGGCCTGGTGACTACCATTGCCTGGGGCCTGGATGGCAGGATTTCTTATGCATTGGAAGGCTCCATTTTTGTTGCCGGTGCCGCCATTCAGTGGCTCCGGGATGAACTGCGGTTCATTGAGTCTGCCGCAGATTCCGAGTATATGGCTCAGAAGGTCAAAGATACCAACGGCTGCTATGTGGTTCCAGCCTTTACCGGACTTGGCGCTCCCCACTGGGATGCCTACGCCCGGGGCGCCATTGTGGGACTGACCCGGGGTGTCAACAAATACCACATTGTTCGGGCCACCCTGGATTCCATTGCTTATCAGACAAACGATGTACTCGCCGCCATGGAGGCAGATTCCGGTATCACACTGTCCGCGCTGAAGGTAGACGGTGGTGCATCCGCCAACAACTACCTGGTCCAGACCCAGGCAGACATCAGCGGCGCACCGGTCCTTTGCCCCAGCTGTGTGGAAACCACCGCCCTGGGTGCGGCATATCTGGCTGGTCTGGCTGTGGATTACTGGACCGGTCTGGAGGATATTCGAAAAAATTGGGCCGTGGACCGCCGGTTTGAGCCAAAGATCACCCCGGAATCCCGGAAAACCCGGATCCGCGGGTGGAAAAAGGCAGTATCCTGCACCACCGGCTGGACAAAGGAATAAGGAGCCATTTGGTGGGGGACGGTTTTGTCCCCCACTTTTCTGTTCTCTTTCCACCATCCATGCATAGGATGTTCCATACATCTGAAATTTGAGGTGGTACTATGGAACATATGGCCAATCAGATCACATTGCGGGGAAGCCTTTCCTCTCTGCCTGAATTTTCCCACGAAAACCACGGGAAACGGTTCTTCCGCTTTTTTCTCGTGGTTCCCCGGCTGTCGGGCGCAGTGGACACCCTACCGGTGATCGCGGAAGAAGCCGTTTTGGACACCCTGGACCTGTCTGCGGGAGAAATGCTAACTATCACAGGGCAGATCCGTTCCCACAATGTCCGGCTAGATGGACGGCGGCATCTGCTGATCTTTGTATTTGCATCCACTCTAGTCTGTGAGGACGGAGAACCCATCAACGATGTCATTCTGGAAGGATCCATCTGTCGGGAGCCTACCTACCGCAGAACCCCACTGGGTCGGGAAATCTGCGACGTAATGCTGGCTGTCCCCCGGGCTTTTCAGCGGGCGGATTATCTTCCCTGTATCCTGTGGGGCAGGACTGCCCAAGATGCATCTCAATGTCACACCCGGGATAAAATCCGCATCCTGGGACGGCTCCAGAGCCGGACCTATACCAAAGTAACGGAAAACGGCCCGGAAGAGCGTGTTGCCTACGAGATTTCAGCCCTATCCGCAGAGATCCCGGAGGACCTGTATTGAGCCAAGTATGCCCGTCATCCCCGTAGGGATGACAGCTTTTTTCTGTTGTCACCAAATCAGTTTTGTGATATAGTTAGGAAAAAGAGAAAGGACGGACGTAAGTGAAAGAGAAAGTAAATGCCATCATCGATATTCTGAAAGAGCGGTATAAAGATGCGCCCTGCGCCCTCCATTACGAAAAAGACTATGAGCTGATGATTGCCGTGCGGCTGTCCGCCCAATGTACCGATGCCCGGGTGAACCTGGTCACCCCTGCCCTATTTGCCGCATACCCCACTTTGGAGGACATGGCCGCAGCAAATATTACAGATGTGGAAAACTATGTTCACCCCTGCGGCTTCTATAAGCATAAGGCCCGGGATATCGTGTTGGGCTGTCAGATGCTCCTGACGGATTATGACGGAAAAGTCCCCGATACCATGGATAAACTCCTGCGGATTCCCGGCGTGGGCAGAAAGACCGCCAATCTTCTGCTGGGCGATCTGTACGGTGTTCCCGGCAGCGTGGTCTGCGACACCCACTGCATCCGTATCTGCGGTCGATTGGGTCTGAGTCAGGGCAAGGAGCCGGAAAAGGTGGAGCAGCAGCTTCGCAAAATCCTCCCTCCCGAGGAAAGCAGCGATTTCTGCCACCGCATCGTCCTCTTTGGTCGGGACTGCTGTACCGCCCGAACCCCCAAATGCGGCGAGTGCCCCCTGACCATGCATTGTAAAGAGTTCAACCCCTAACATACTGCCCCCCTTGTCCGCATAGGCTGTGGACAAGGGGGGATCTGTTTGCGCCGTTCTATTCCCATCTTTTACAGCGCGTTGCTATTGACCTTTGTAAATCTGCTGCTCCGGTTTGTGGGGACATCCTTTCAGGTCTACATATCCGCATCCCTGGGAGCCGCCGGAGTAGGACTGCTGCAGCTTGTCATGTCCGTGGGAAGTCTTGCCATGGTGGCTGGGATGGCAGGCATCCGCACAGCAACCATGTACCTGACCGCCGAAGAACTGGGCCGCGGAAAAGCAAAAAATGTCACCTGGGTGCTTTCCGGCTGCTTTCTGTACAGTATTGCCTGCAGTGGGACCATCGGGGCCCTGATCTACAACTTTGCGCCCTGTATTGCGGAATACTGGATTGGAGACCTGCGAACCATTGCATCCTTGCGGCTCTTTGCCGCTTTTCTTCCCACCACCTGCCTGTGTGGTGTCATGACCGGATACTTCACCGCAGCCAACCGCATCGGCACACTGGCAGCTGTAGAGGTTACTGAGCAGTTTTGTTCCATGGTCGTCACAATGGCTTTGCTGGCACTCTGGGCCGGAAGTGACCCCGGCAGGGCCTGTCAGGCGGTGGTTTTGGGCGGCTGTGCCGGTGCCTGCCTGACCTTGCTGTGCCTGATGGTCCTTCGGTTGAGAGAGCATCCCATAACAGGGCCACGCATCCCGGTGGGCCGCAGAATCGGAGACGCCGCGGTCCCTCTGGCCCTGGCGGATGTGCTGAAAGCCGGGATCAACACCACGGAAAACCTGATGGTCCCTAAGCGGCTTGCCATGAATCCCATGATTGCACAGCCCTTAGCCGCCTTCGGAATGGTCAGCGGCATGGTATTTCCAATCTTAATGTTTCCCGCCTGTATTCTCTTCGGTCTGGCGGAGCTATTGATCCCGGAGCTGGCACGGTGCGCCGCGGCGGGAAGCCGCCAGCGCATCTCTTATTTGGTGCGACGAAGCCTGCGGGTTGCCATGCTCTATGGGGTCGTGTTTTGTGGGCTTATGTTCCTTCTGGCAGAGGACCTGTGCCTTGGGCTGTATGGCAGTACGGAAGCGGGAGATTATCTGAAACTTTACGCCCTTCTGATCCCTATGCTTTACTGCGATGCCATCACCGATGCCATGACCAAAGGCTTAGGACAGCAAAAAGTATGCGTCCGCTA
>JAXJVC010000400.1:0-7434 GCA_036308745.1 Oscillospiraceae bacterium
GCCTGCGTTTTTTCCAGAAATTCGTTCAGTTCTTCCATACTGAACACATCCTGCAGGCTCATCAGCGGCACAGGATGGGTGACCTTTTCAAACTGACTCAGGGCCTCGCCGCCCACACGCTTGGTGGGAGAATCGGCTGCAGCAAGCTGCGGATAGACTGCTTCCAGTTCCTCCAGTTCCCGTAAAAGACGGTCGTATTCAAAATCAGGCATGGTGGGATCGTCAAGCACATAGTAGCGATAGTTCGCTTCCGTAAGCCTGGCGGTCAATTCAATGATTCTCTCTTTAGGATCCATAGTCTCCTCCGGTATGCAGATAAGTTTCGGGGACTTCCCCCACGATGACGGTTTCCGCCACCACCACCTGGCTGGTAACGGTAAAGCTGTTGGTCTCCCCCAGAACCAGCACCGACACATCAACACTGACCACCATAGTCAGCTGATGCAGGGTCTGATTGATGCCCGCCTGGGAAAAGTCACTTACGAAACTGGCATCGGAATTGCGGATAGACAGGATATGCACCGGTATCGCCGGTCCTTTTCCGGAAAGAAACTCCGGAAAAAACAGGCTTCCCAGGGGTACCCCAATATCCGAGGTATCCAGCGCCAGAATTTCATCGTTTATAATATTCAAAATGTCAGTTTTTAAGCGGTTGACCTCGCTCATGTTGGTTTTCAGCGCCGTGATCCGCCCATCCAGATCCTTTTCAAAATACACGATCCGGTCATATTGGATCACACCCTCCGCGATCTGCTTTGCAATGGCATCATTGGTCAGATCGGAGGTAGAATTCTTCACCTGGGTCTCAGCAAGCTCCTGAATTACCGTGCGGTATCTCCCCCGCAGGATCAAAAAAGCCGCCAGAAGGATGACCAACAGCAGAAATACTCTGCGCAGAACCCGCCGAAGCCACCACCGCATACACATCCCCCCTCTTGGAAGAATATGCAGGAAAAAGCGGGTTCATTACAGCTTTTTCATGTGGGCAGAAGCGGTTTTTGCCATGAGTTTTTTTGTGCCGATATCATCAAAAGCGATCTCCAGCAGTGCGTCACCGCCCATTTTCATAACGGACAGCACCATGCCCTTGCCGAAGGCAGCATGAAGGACCATATCGCCCTTGTTTAGTTCCAAATACGTTGCTTTTTCCCCTGCGGAAGAAAGCATCGGGCTTTCTGCCCGCTTGGGCTGGGGCTTCCTGGACGCGCCGTAGCCGGGATACTGGGAATAGGCTGAAGTCTGATAGCCATAACCAGTTTCCGGCCGGGGACGATAGCCGCCCTTTTTTACCACGCACTCCTCCGGGATTTCCTTCAAAAATCGGGAAGGCAGCGCAGATGAGGTGCGGCCGTAGATCATGCGCTGCTTGGCATGGCAGATGGTCAGGGTCTGCTTGGCCCGGGTAATGGCAACATAGCAAATGCGCCGCTCCTCTTCCATTTCCTCCGCGTCGCCAATGGCGCGCATACCGGGGAACAACCCATCTTCAAAGCCCACCAGGAATACATGGGGAAATTCCAGGCCCTTGGCGGAGTGCATTGTCATCATCACCACTGCATCATCGCTCTCGTTGTACTGCTCCAGATCGGTATAGAGAGCAATTTCCTCCAGAAAACCCGCCAGAGTGGGTTCCTCGGCATTTTCAATGTAGGAGTTGATGCTGGATTTTAATTCCCGAACGTTTTCCAGCCGGGTCTTATTCTCTTCCGTGTCTTTGGCTGTGAGCATATCCACATAGCCGGTACGAATCAGCAGTTCATCATAGAAATCCGGCAGGCTCATGCCCTCCTCCAGAAGCTGGGCCATACCCTCAATGAGGGCAGAGAACTGCAGCAGCTTCATGGCAGGCTTTTCCAGAGGGCCATAGGAATAGGGGTCGCAGACGATGCTGTAGAGGGGCTTATGCTCCGCCTCCGCCAGACGGGCGGCCGTTTCGATGGTCTTGGCACCCAGACCTCTGGGCGGGTTATTGATGATGCGCTTTAACCGCAGATCGTCCGCCCGGTTGTTGATCACGCAGAGGTAGGACAGCATATCCTTGACTTCCGCCCGGTCAAAGAACCGGGTGCCGCCGATGACACGGTACGGGATGCCGTTTCGCTTCAGGGCAAATTCCAATGCATTGGACTGGGCATTTGTGCGGTACAAGATGGCATAGTCCTTAAAATTCTTGCCCTTGGAGCCGGAAAGGATCCTGCCCGCCACATAATTACCTTCGCCGCCCTCATCGCTGGCTTCGTACACCGTAATGGGGTCACCCTGGCCGTTAGCTGTCCACAGACGCTTTCCCTTACGGCCCAAATTGTGGGCGATCACCGCGTTGGCGGCATTCAGGATGGACTGGGTGGAGCGGTAATTCTGCTCCAGCCGGATCACCCGGGAACCCCGGTACTGCTTTTCAAAGTCCAGGATGTTCTCGATGGTGGCGCCGCGGAAGCGGTAGATGCTCTGGTCATCGTCACCCACCACGCAAATATTCTCATGTCCCCCTGCAAGCAGTGAGGTCAGCAGGTATTGCATATGGTTGGTATCCTGATACTCGTCCACCAGAACATAGCGGAATTTCCGCTGGTAGTAAGTACGGACATCCTCGTGCTGCTGCAGAAGCTGGACCGTTACGTAGATGATATCATCAAAGTCAAGGGCGTTGTTGTCCTTCAGCTGGGTCTGGTATTTCACATAGGCTCTGGCAATATGGAGAGCGCGAATGTCCCCTGTGGCTTCCGCCCGCTCCAGCATCTGCTGGGGAGATACCATTTTATCCTTTTCCTTGCTGATGGCACCCAGCACATACCGGGCCGGGAAGGTCTTGTCGTCCAGACCCATATCCTTGATGATATCCTTCATGATCCGCTCAGAGTCGGAGGAATCGTAGATGGTAAAGCTGCGACTATAGCCCATCCGCTCTATGTCCCGCCGCAGAATGCGGCAGCAGGCGGAGTGAAAGGTCATGGCCCAGATGTCCTGGGCTTCGGGACCAAGCAGCGTAGATAGCCGCTCCTTCAGCTCATTGGCCGCCTTGTTGGTAAAGGTGATGGCAATGATGCTCCAGGGTACCGCCCGTTCCACCGCGCAGATGCTGTCTGCCCGCCACCGGTCATACTCGGAAAGCTCCTCCCCGAGGGATTCCAGGAAAGAAACATCTTCCTCCGTAACCGTATCGGGGATCTCATTGCAGTCGCTGCCCCGGCCGAAGCGCATGATGTTGGCAATCCGGTTGATCAGCACCGTGGTCTTGCCGCTGCCTGCGCCTGCCAGCAGAAGCAGGGGGCCTTCCGTGGTCATGACTGCCTCCTGCTGCATACCATTAAGCTGACTAAACTGACCAGCAATATAACGCCGTCTGGCGGCGAGAAATCTTTGTTCAAACTGTTCCGTCATAAATGCACCTGTCAATCAATAGGATGTCCCTATTTTAGCGCATTTTCGGAAAAAGGTAAAGAACGAATTTATCCGTCTTTTATGCCATCAGCTCTTTCAACATGGTCAGCGCCTTTTTTTCAATCCGGGATACCTGGACCTGGCTCACATCCATCACCTTTGCCACCCGCTGCTGGGTCAGGCTGTGGAAGTACCGCAGCTTTACCACCATTTTTTCCCGTTCCGGCAGGGCTTCGATGGCCTGGCGAAGAGCGATCTTTTCCACCATCCGTTCCTCAGATTCCGTGTCTGTCAGAACATTCTCCAGGGTAAATCCTTCATCCCCAGTCTCCCGGTGGATGGATTCCGTGGCGGCGGTAGCAGTCTCCGCCAGGGCAATTTCTTCTGGGGAAAATCCTGTCTGAGCCGCGATTTCCTGAATGGTGGGTTCCCTGTCCAGAGCATGGGTCAGCCGATTCCGGGCGGCCTTGATGGCAGCAGCCTGCTCCTTGATCCCCCGGGAGACCTTCACTGCTCCGTCATCCCGAAGAAACCGCCGGATCTCCCCGGCAATTTTGGGAACGGCATAGGTGGAAAACTGGGTGCCGTATTCCAGATCAAAGCCCTCCACAGCCTTCAAAAAACCCAGGCTCCCCAGTTGGTACAGGTCCTCCGCCTCCGTTCCTCTTCCCAGGAAGCGTCGGGCAACAGACCATATCAGGCCGGAGTTCTCCTCCACCAGGGCGGACGATGCCTCCTGGTCCCCTTTTTGCGCCCGGGCGATCAATTCCTCTGTCCTGCTCATTGCCGGCGCTGAAGTCTGCGGCGCATATGTACCGTGGTGCCCTTTCCGGGAGCGGAGCTGATCTCCAGTTCGGTCATAAAGCTCTCCATAATGGTAAAGCCCATGCCGCTGCGGTCATTTCCTCCGGTGGTATAGGCAGGCCGCCGGGCCTGGTCAACGTCCGGGATTCCCACACCCTTGTCCTTCACCACGATATCCAGCACATTGTCCTTGAGGATACGGCACCGCAGGGTAATACTCCCGATTTTTTCGGGATAGGCATGGACGATACAATTGGTCACCGCTTCGGACACCGCAGTGCGGATATCCCCAAGCTCCTCCAGCGTCGGATCCAGCTGTGCCGCGAAGCAGGCTACCGCGCTTCTGGCAAAGGCCTCATTGCTGGACTTGCTGGGAAAGTCCAGGATCATATAGTTGTCAAATTTCATGATACTGCCTCCTTGATCTCCACCAATTTATCGATGCCCGAAGCCCGGAACACCCGCATAGGCTGGGGCGATATCCCCGTTAACAGGAGCCTGCCTTCTATCTGGGTCATGTTTCGCAGGGCGTTGATCACCACTGCGATCCCGGAAGAATCCACAAAGCTTACATCCCGAAAATCCAGAATACAGATCTCCGGAGTGTAGGCCTCGATCTTTGCGGCTATGGACTGAATATAGGATTTGGCACAGTGGTGGTCGATCTCCCCGGTAAGGGCCACTGTCAGCCGTCCATTTTCCAAAAAGCTGGTAAACTGCATGAATCGTCCTCCTTTGATTTTTACACACTAAGTATAAAAACTGCCTGTTACGATTTGCAGTCGTAATCAGGCAGTAACTTAATTTTGGATATTTCATTTTAGCCGAAAAACTGGACCTCACAAGAATGTGAGGTCCAGCTGTTCATTGGGATAATTCAGAAATCACAACAGGATATGCTTACTTCGCAAAAACCGCAATTGCAGTCTTGTCAGAGATGGTAGCAGTTCCGCCGAACACGATACCAGCCTCGATTCCATTTGCCTTCACATATTCCGCTGCGTAGGATTCTGTTCCTTCATTCACCAACAGCAGAGGTGCGCCCAGGTTATAAGCCAGAGGACCACCGCACAGGCCATCGGGGAAGTCGCGGGAATATGCCAGGGTTACGATCTCAGGCTCCTTGAAGAATGCCTTTGCCACTTCGACGGAAGTGATCTCACGAGTGCTGCCGGCAATCCGTGCCACATTGCCGAATGCCTTCAGTTCATTTGCCACGCTTTCGCTGACAGAACCGGTGCCACCAATGATCTGGAAGGTCAGATTCTCAATGTTCTCAAAATATGCCTTCTGCTCCTTGGTCAGGCTGTCGCCCACCAGCAGGATGGGCAGATTGACTGCGGAAGCGGACAGGGAGTCAGCAAAGTTCTTACCGGTGCAGACCAGAATGGTCTTGCTGTTCAGCTCTGCTTCCTTCAGGATCTCCAGGTTGGTCAGGTAACGGTTGTCACCGGCCAGACGCTTGTAGGCAATGTTCTCTGCCTTCAGGCCGTTGGCAAAGGACTCGGGAACAGAGGAGGTACCGCCCAGGATATAAACCGTGCCCTTAGCGGACAGGTTAGCCTTAATGTACGCGATAACTTCCTTTTCAACATTCTTCTCTACCAGCAGAATAGGAGCATTCTTCTCGGTAGCCAGGTAGCTGCCTGCCAGAGCATCGGGGAAACCACGGCCGTAGGCCACAACGATGCTGTCGAAGGTCTCAACGCCCAGGACATCCTTCAGTTTGTCCGCGATCTCATATGCTGTCTTATAACGGGAACTGCCGGAAATACGGATGATGGTTGCAGCATCGGGATCCTCCGCACCGCACTTGGTGCAAACGCCATCCACAAAGTTATGGCCGGTTGCTTCAATCACGCCATAGGCATCCAGATCGGCAATCTCCTTGGTGCCTTCCTTGTCCTCGAAGTTCTTATTGCAGCCGTCGCAGTGGTAGTATGCTTCCTTACCGGGCTCGGTGCAGGTAGGTTCAACCTTTGCAACTTCCTTCAGGTCGCAGACGTGAATTTCTTCCCAAACTGCGGTTACCGTGATGTCAGCGGAAACAGTAATCTTATCGCCGGGCTTCTTCTCGGTCTCGCCGATCTTCCAGCCCTTAAACTGCTTGCCCTCGGGTGCGGTAAACTTATTCTCAGGCAGTTCGTATTCCTTGCCAGCTTCCACGGTAGCAGCTTCCATAGTGCCAGAGCCGCCGTTGGCATCGAAGGTAACGGTGTAGGTAACAGCAGGGATGTCCTCCCAGACTGCGGTAACGGTAACATCAGAAGTAACGGTGATCTTGTCGCCGACCTTAAGATCCACATCATCCAACTTCCAACACTTGAACTGCTTACCATCAGGGGCGGTGAAGCCGTTTTCGGGCAGAGTATACTCCTTACCAGTTTCCACCTTTACAGCTTCCATTGTACCGGTACCACCGTTGGCTGCAAATGTCACGGTATAGGTGACCACAGGGATATCCTCCCAGACTGCGGTAACGGTGACATCTGCGGTAACGGTAATCTTATCTCCGGGCTTCTTTTCGGTTTCCCCGATCTTCCAGCCCTTGAACTGCTTGCCCTCGGGAGCGGTGAAGGCATTCTCAGGCAGGGTGTATTCCTTGCCGTCTTCCACCTTCATGCTCTCCATAGTGCCGGTACCACCGTTGGCTTCAAACTTTACGGTGTAGATAACCGCATCCAGGATTCTAACGTAGCCGCAGGTGTTGCAGCTTGCATCGGACTTATCGGTGTACTCATGGGCCACCACAGTGCTGTGAGCTTCGCACAGCTCACACTTATGAGCATGGCCTGCAGATTCCTTATAGTTCCAGGCCTCTGCATAATCATGGTCACCCAGGGAACCGTACTCGTTTTTACACACTTCACACACAGCCTTCTTCAGGCAGGTAGCGGTGCCGCCGGTGTGGGCATCCTTATAGGTGGCGGTGAGCTTCACAGCACCTTCGGGCATGGTGAAGGTGGTGGTAGTCTTAGTGCTGTCAACCAGGGTCACAGTGCCTATATTGGCGACCCACTTATCAAAGGCCTTGCAGGAGGTTGCGGGGGCGTTGGCCTTGATGGTGACCGTTGCGCCGGGAGCGGCGACAGCGGGTTCTGCGGTGCCGTCAATAACGGTGACCTGATACTTGAAGGTTGCCTTAATGGTCAGGTTATCTCCGGGCATGATCATAGTGGTCTTTGCGTCCGTATCCTTTCCGAAGGAAACGTCCACACCAGAGGTGACCACAACCCACTTGTCGAAGAC
>JAXJVC010000401.1:0-5513 GCA_036308745.1 Oscillospiraceae bacterium
CCCCGGCAAAGCCCCGGATGGCTGCATCCACTTCGAATACGAAGGCAGCGACTGGCAGGAACTGGCCCAGCTGATCTGCAGCCTGTAAACTGCACCAAAAGAAAATACCAGACCAACAGCCCCGGTTTTACACAAGGCAAAACCGGGGCTAACGACTGTCGAAAAATCGCCGAATTTATCGGCGATTTTTTCTTTGTCCTTGCCGCGGTACGAGCAGCCAGCGAAAATTTCCGGCTTCATGCAACGAATCTCTTGCATTTTGTGTAAAATTTTAATACCGCTTTCCTTCATGATCAGGAAAAAGCGTGTCCTTTGGTGAATTAATATTTCTCAAACATTTCATAATCATTTCAGAAAACTCCCCGGATTAGAATATGGCCATAATCTGAATCGAAGGAGATTTTTATGAAAGATCAGGAATTTATGGTACAGAAGATCCGCTCTCAGTACACCGAGCGGGAACATACCGAGCTGGATGCACTGAAAGCCCTGGATGCCAAAGCAAAGAAACCTGCCAAGGTATTTGGCTACACCTACGGAAGCATCGGGACAATCGTCATGGGTGCAGGCATGAGCCTGGTCATGACCGATATTGGCGCGCTGCTGGGCATGACCGACACACTTCTTCCCGGTATTGTAATTGGTATCGTTGGTCTGGTCATGGTGCTGACCACCTATCCCATCTACAAGAGAATCCTGAACTCCCGCAAGAAGAAATACGCAGGCAAGATCATGGAACTGAGTGATCGCATTATGAAAGGTTAAGGTGCAGCATATGAACAACAATCGCTATTATCTGCTGACCGGTGCCGCCGGTTTCCTGGGCACCAATATCTGTATGCAGCTGCTGGAGCAGGGCTGCAAGGTTCGCGCACTGGTCCTCCCCAATGACAAGTCCGTGAAGTTTATCCCCGAGCAGGTGGAAGTTACTCTGGGTGACCTGACCGATGCTGCCTCTCTGGAACCCTTCTTCACCGTTCCCGAAGGCTGTACTTCCGTGGTAATCCACTGTGCTTCCATGGTCACCGTCGACCCCAACTATTCCGGGAAGCTGATGGCTGTCAATGTTGGCGGTACCCGGAACATCATCACCAAGGTCTTAAACCACCCCGAATGCGAAAAGATGGTCTACGTTTCCTCTACCGGTGCCATCCCCGAACAGCCCCACGGCATGCCCATCACCGAAGTCTCCAAGTTCACTCCCTGCGATCCCAAGAAGGTGGTAGGTGCTTACTCCCAGTCCAAGGCCACCGCTACCCAGATGGTGCTGGATGCCGTTCAGGTAATGGGACTGAAGGCCTGTGTAGTCCATCCCTCCGGCATCCTTGGCCCCAACGACCATGCCATCGGCGAGACCACCAACACCCTGGCTTCAGATCATCAAGGGAGAGATGCCTATGGGTATGCAGGGCAGCTTTAACCTCTGCGATGTCCGGGATCTGGCTGCCGGTACCATCGCCGCAGTGGATAAGGGCCGTATCGGCGAATGCTACATTCTGGCCAACAAGACTGTCACGCTGAAGGAAATGTGCGATATGCTCCACAAAGAGTGCAACGCCAAGAAGATCAAATTCTATTTGCCTTTGGATCTGGCAGACAAGATTGCTGCCGGTCTGGAAAAGCAAGCGGAAAAGACCGGCAAGATGCCTCTGATGACCACCTTCTCCGTCTACAATCTGGCCCGGAACAACGAATTTGACTGCACCAAGGCTAAGACCGAACTGGGTTACACCACCCGCTCCTACGAGGAGACCATCCATGATGAAGTCCAGCGGATGATCTCTGAGGGTCTGATCGACGGTAATGGTGTCACTGAAAAACCCGCACTGATGACCAATGAGCAGATCCGGGAAGGCGGCTATATGGAAGACATTGTCAAAGCCATGGAGCATGAACCTGCCCTTCCCGAGATCGATGTGGAGAAAACTTACAAAGCCATTGAAGAGAGCGTTGTGGCTACTTATCAGAAGATCGAAGACGGAGTGGTTGGCGGCTATCAGAAGATTGAAAACGGTGCCGTGGGCGGTTTCCGGAAGATTTCCGACTTCTTTATCAAGAAGTTCTTCTCCCGAAAGGGTGAGACTGTGGAAGAGACCCGGAAGCGTTTGAGTAGAAAATAATGTTCTCAGAAAGGTGGTGCTGTTTGGTAATCAGCGCCACTTTTTCTGTCACGGAAGAAAACACAAACAAAACTTTAACATTTTCCTGCTATGATATATGATAGAAATGATAGTACCAATTGTGGAGGGATCACCATGTTTCAGATTTTGGTTGTGGAAGACGATAAGGATTTGAACCGCACTGTCTGTACTTTTTTGAATCACAGTGGTTATAAAGCTACCGGCTGTTTGAGCGCCGCGGAAGCCTACGATGCCATGTACGCCACCATATTCGACCTGATCGTGTCGGACATTATGATGCCCGGTATCGACGGCTTTGAATTTGCAAAAACCGTCCGCACTCTCAACGAGAACATCCCCATTCTTTTTATGACTGCCAGGGATGATTTCGCCTCCAAGCAACGTGGCTACCGCATCGGTGTGGATGATTACATGGTCAAGCCCATCGACTTAGATGAACTGTTCCTGCGGATCGGCGCTCTGCTGCGCCGGGCCAAAATCGCATCCTCCCGAAAGCTGGAAGTGGGAAGCTTCTCCATGGATATGGACGAGCATATTGCCATGTTGGACGACGAGGAAATTTCCCTTACCAACCGGGAGTTCAACATCCTCTACAAGCTGCTGTCCTATCCCAAAAAGACCTTCACCCGGCAGCAGCTCATGGACGAATTCTGGGATGCGGATACGGACACCGCCCCCAGAGCAGTGGATGTGTATATGACGAAGCTGCGCAGTAAATTGGCTACCTGCGAGGAATTTGAGATCAAGACCGTTCACGGGCTGGGCTATAAGGCGGTAGTGAAATGAAAAAGTACAGAAACCATCCATTCTTCCGGGCTTTGCAGAATTATGTAACCTTTTTCCTATTGGTCGCCTTCATCGTGTCATGCTGCATGATGCTGTTCGTATCCACATTGGCAGATTCCATGGGGCTGGTATTTACCAAAGATAACCTCGCTGTTGCGTCCAAACTGACCTTTGGCAATGTGCTGCTGATCACCTTCGTTTCCGCGACCATTGACTATGTTCGCCGGAAGCAGATGGTTGACCGTCCGGTGAAGCAGATCATGAATGCGCTGGATCAGGTGATGCAGGGAGATTTCACCGTGCGGATTGCCCCGGTAAAGGAATTTGCCGGCGAAACCGGCTTCAACGAGATCATCAAAGCCATCAACAAAATGACCGCAGAGCTGCAGGGAACAGAGACCTTGCGCACCGATTTCATCGCCAATGTTTCCCATGAGCTAAAAACCCCCCTGGCCGTCATGGGAAACTACGCCACGATGCTTCAGCGCCCCGGCATCTCTGAAGAAGAGGTCAACGACTACGCCAAGGCAATTTCCGAAGCCTCCCGCAGACTGGCCGCGCTGATCACCAATATTCTGAAACTGAACAAGCTGGAAAACCAGCAGATCTTTCCCCAGCCCCAGGAATTTGATCTGGGGGAGCAGCTATGCGGATGTCTTCTCGGCTTTGAGGATGCCTGGGAGAAAAAGAATCTGGAAATCGAAACCGACATTCAGGATGATGTTCGCATCAAATCCGATCCCGAACTGCTGAGCCTCGTGTGGAATAATCTGATTTCCAATGCGGTGAAATTTACCCCCAATGGCGGCATCATCGGCGTGACCTTAAAAGCCGACGAAACGAATGTGACCGTGTCTGTCCGTGATACCGGCTGCGGCATTCGTCCCGAAGTAGGAAAACACATTTTTGAAAAATTCTATCAGGGTGATACCTCCCATGCCATGCAAGGCAACGGACTGGGGCTTGCCCTTGTAAAACGGGTGGTAGATATCCTGAGCAGTGAGATCTCCGTCCAAAGCACCCCCGGTCAAGGCAGTACATTCACCGTAAGGATCAGGAGAAATTGCGCATGAAAGAACACTGGAACCGTTTTCTGCATTGGAGCGGATGGAAGATAATTTTCCCCTTTCCCCCATGGGCAAATTTGCTGATGCTGATCGTTTTTGTGCCGGTCTGATTCGGGTCTTCCTGAACGGTCTGGATCTGTGGTGGCCCTCCTATATCCTCTACGGCCTGTCCGCTTACAGTCTGGTTGCCCTGTGTATCAAGTTGCCCGGTGCTGTTCGTAAGGAGAAAAACTGGATAAGAAAACATCCCCACGTGTCAGGCTTCCTTGATAATTCAGAACTGAGATTTTCTCTGGAGCTGTATGCGGAACAGTTTATCAACTTCACCTATGGCATTTTCAAGATCGCCTCCGGTGTGATCGTCGGCTCGGCATGGATCGGCGCAGACGGCATCTATAACTTCGCACAGGCATTGATCCAGCTCTTTCAGATTCTGCGGCGGAAAAAAAACGGGAACCATTCAGGATCAATGGAAATCCTATCGATTTTGCGGTTTCCTGATCCTTCTGATGCACCTGACCCTGATCGGCATCGTGTTCCAGATGGTCAACTGGCACCGGGTGGAAGGATCCGGGGAGATCATGATCATTGCCACCGCCGCCTTTGCCTTTTATAAATTGGTCAGCAGCTTCATTGACCTTGCCAAAGACCGGAAGCACACCCATCCCATCGATTCCTCTGTGCGAATGCTGGAGCTTTCCCAGGCCATCTTTGCCATTTTTTCCTTGCAGGCGGGATTGCTCCACACCTTCGGCACGGGAGAAGCCTGGGAGCATTGGCTGGATCTGGCAATGGGCTGCGTTGTTTGCCTGTTGACCGTTGCCATGGGCATTTACATGATCCGCCGGGGTAACCGGGAAATAAAAAACTTACAGGAGAAGAAACATGGAGAACAACTCTTTTGAATATACCTACTCTGCCCAGCGGCAGCAGGAAGTGGAGGAGATCCGCAAAGCCTATCTTCCCAAGGAAAAGGATAAGATGGAGCAGCTTCGGAAGCTCCATGCGATCCCCACCCAGAAAGCACAGGCCGTATCTCTTGCCGTCGGCATTATGGGTACGCTGATCCTTGGCACCGGCATGAGTCTTTGTATGACAGAGCTGGGAGCTGCATTGGGCACTCTTTCCGTGGTTCTCGGTATTCTTGTCGGCCTTATTGGTATGGTGTTGATCGCATTGGCTTATCCAGCCTACAGCAGCACACTAAAAAAAGAACGGGAGAAAATCGCTCCGGACATTTTGCAGTTGACTGACGAACTGATGAAATAACGTTCCATTATATAATGGCGCAAACCTGCTAATAATGCAACCAATCCATATTTGACTTTGATGCGGTCCAATTTTTCCAGCATCGGCTCGGCGGCGATCAGAATAAAGATCACCGCCGCGGCTGCGGCGGAGCAGACCTTTACGAAAGCATACACCGGCTTGAACTGGGGCAGCATGACAGCGGTGAATGAAAAAAGAAACCCCAGGATTCCGGAGAATCCTGGGTGAATCTAATGGCAGAGGATGAGGG
>JAXJVC010000402.1:0-2185 GCA_036308745.1 Oscillospiraceae bacterium
AGGTCACCCTATGACCACACTTTATGAAGGCGCATACGCCAAGCTGAATCTGACCCTGGATGTCCTGGGAAAGCGGGAGGACGGCTATCACGACCTGCAGAGCGTGATGCAGACCATCTCCATCCGGGACGATGTGGAGATCGACATCGGTACCGGCAAGCCCTGGAAGCTGCTTTGCTCTGTGGAGGGCATCCCCACCGATGAGACAAACCTTGCCTGGAAGGCAGCCAAGGTATACTGCGATGCCATGCACAAGGATCCCGATGGCCTGGAGATCCGGATCCTGAAGCGGATCCCCTCCGGGGCAGGCATGGGCGGCGGCAGCGCGGATGCTGCGGCTGTGCTGCGGGCGCTGAACCGCCATTACGGCGAGCCTCTGTCCATCTTTGCTCTGGCAGAGCTGGGCGCCCAGGTGGGCAGCGATGTGCCCTTCTGCGTCCTGTGCGGCACCGCCATGGTGGAAGGCCGGGGAGAGAAGCTGAGAAAGCTGCCGGATATGCCCGACTGCATTTTCGTTGTCTGCAAGCCGGAGTTCTCCGTGTCTACCCCTGAACTGTACAAAAAGATCGACGAAGTGGCCATTGCCAAGCGGCCCGATAACAAGGCCATGGAAAGTGCCCTCTATGCCGGTGACCTGCTGAAGGTGGCTCATAACCTGTGCAACGTATTCGACCCGGTGGTGACAGAGGAGCACCTGGAGCTGAATTACATCAAGTCTTTGTTCCACCAGTACGGCGCTGTGGGCTATCAGATGACCGGCTCCGGCTCTGCCGTATTTGCCATCGTTTCGGAATTTGAGGTGGCTGCGGTCATCTGCAATATGCTGAAGGAGAATTATCCCCAGGTCTATATCGCCAAGGCAGTTTAATCTGATTTTTGGGGTCTGTAGAAAAGCTCCCGCAGACCTGTGAGGATCAGCAGTCCGCCGAAGAGTTTTTTCAGCAGTGCCGTATCCAATGCACTGCTCAGCCAGGAAAAAACACCGGCGGCAATGCAGCCCAGGAGGATCCCCGGCCAGATCTGCTTCCAGGGAATGCACCCCTGCTTCCAGCGAAACAGGCAGGCTATGGCAGCGGAGGGGAGAAAGAACAGCAGGTTGATGCTGCGGGCCACAGCCTGTTCCATACCCAGCACCATGGTCAGCCACAAAATCAGCAGGCTTCCGCCGCCGATTCCCAGTCCTGCCAGAAATCCCAGCACGGTTCCCACTGCCAGCATAACAGGCATGGATTCTAGCATAGATACCGAAACCCTCCCCATAGAATCAAAATCCCAAGACCCCGGTGAAGCCACTTCACCGGGATCTTTTTGCCCCAAATTCCTGCAAGAACGCCGCCGATGGCGCTGCCAATCAACCAGGGGACCGCTTCTCGCCAGGCGATGGTTCCTGTAAAAGCCGTTACGGTAAGAGAGACAATGCAGATAGGCAGGATGATGGAAACAGAGGAGGGGAAGACCGCTTTCTCCTCTATGGCGGCAAGCAAAGTCAGCAGGGGGACCAGCACCATGCCGCCGCCTGCGCCGAACAGTCCGTTTACCGCTCCCGCGCCCAATCCCGCAAGGGCGATACCCATGTATTTACGCAAAAAAACACCCCCTTGGGAAAGGTTTTCCCAAGGGGGTAACTTTTATTCGGATGATTAGCCGTTGCTGTTCAGCACAAGATTCTTGCGGATGTAGGAGGTATCACCCTCAGTAACAGTGGCATTCTCCAGAATGGATTCGTACCAAACGGCAAGATCCTCGGAAGCCAGCTTGCTCTCGATCATGTAGTCGCGGTAGGTCTGTTCGCTGTCACCAACGAAGTACATGACATGGTAGCCGTACTTGGTCTCAACAATGCCGGTGTCGCCCACAGCGTGGTCAGCCAGGGCCCAGTTCAGGAAGTTCTCCACAAAGTTGGAGGAGGGAACGATGTTCTCGTACAGGCCGCCGGTGGTGCCGTCGCCGTCGTCAGACTTTTCGTTGGCCAGAGCAGCGAAGCTCTCTTCGGTAGCGTCGCCGGACTTCCACTGGTTCAGGATCTCCTCGGCTTCTGCCTTGGCAGCAGCCTTCTCCTCATCGGAGTAGATGGTGGTGCCATTCTCATCGGTGGTGCCGCCCTCGAAGCCTACCAGGATGTGGCGGACATTCTTCATGGCGAAGTTGTTGTCATTGACGCTGTGGAAGTAAGCAACGAAGTAGC
>JAXJVC010000403.1:0-5912 GCA_036308745.1 Oscillospiraceae bacterium
CGGCGGTAAAACGCCTTGTTGCCAATATAACGATTTAACATAGGAACCTCAAAGTGTGCGCAGTAGGGGAGGGTCTTGACCCTCCCGCTAAAAATACGTCAGGATTTTTAGATTTCCCGAAGGGAAATAAAATAGGTTATCGCCCTGCGGCGATGTGATTTTTCCCAAAGGGATAATCACCGGGAGGGTCAAGACCCTCCCCTACAGAGACGATCACAATTCCTTTCCACCAATAAAGACCCGCTTTTCGGAGTAATCGGAATTGATAATGATGAAGTCCGCCAGCTTGCCTTCCTCGATGGAGCCGATCTTGTCCTGAGCGGAAATGGCGCAGGCGGGGTTATAGGAAGCGGCACGAATGGCTTCTTCTTCAGGGATGTTCCAGGAGATGGTATTTACCAGGCACTGCCACAGGTTTGCGGCGGAGCAGGCGATGGTATCGGTGCCTACAAGTTTGGCAACACCGCCCCGGATCTCAGCCATCTGGCCGCCCAGGTCGAACTGATAGCCTTCCGGCTGACCGGCGCAACGGCCGGAGTCGGCGACCAGCACCATCCGGTCCCGGAACATGATGAAAGCCAGCCGGACAGCAGCGGGATGGATGTGGTAGCCGTCGCAGATGATCTCAGCCCGGACATTGGGATTTTCCACAGCGGCGGGGATGACCCCGGGGTTGCGGTGGCTGATGCCGGGCATGGCGTTGTACAGATGGGTTACATGGGTGGCACCGGCATCAAATACGGCCTTGGCATCGTCGTAGCCGGAATCGGTGTGGGCTATGGATACGGTACACAGCTCTTTGGCCTTGGCAACAAATTCTGCGGCACCGGGAAGCTCGGGAGCCACATCCACAATGCGGATCAGACCGCGGCAGCCGTCATAGAGTTTTTTGAAGCCCTCAAAATCAGGCTCTTTCAGATAGTCGGGATTCTGGGCGCCCCGCTTCTTGTAGGAGAAGTAGGGGCCTTCCATCTGGATGCCCATGAGCCGGGACAGACCTTCGGGAGCTTCCTCCGTCAGCTGCAGGGCAGTGGCAAAGGCTTTTTCCAGAACATCATAGGGAAGGGTCATGGAGGCGGGGGCGAAGGACGTGACGCCACACTTGGCATAGTAGGCGGCCATAGCCTTCAGACCTTCGTAATCGCCGTCGGAGAAGTCGGCGCCGGAGTTGCCGTGGCTGTGGACATCCACCAGGCCGGGAATGACGGTGGCACCCTTCAGGTCGATGGCATCGTCAGGTACGTTTTCCGGGAGAATGGCCCCAAACAGGCCGTCTTTCACTTCGAAAGCGCCGGAATGAAACTGAAAGTCGGAGGTGAAAATGCGGGCATTTTTATAGAACATTATCGAATCTCCTTTTCCTGTTTGTTATATTCCTTCTGTAGAGGCCGATATTTACATCGGCCCGCGGCATTATATAATGAACGCGAAAGCACTAGGCGTATGCGCAGGAGCCTGCGTGGGGGCGATGAGGGCATCGACCCCTACGAGGTGTGCGCTTTACTTTCTCAGCTCGGGAAGGCTGGCTGCAGCAACAGACTGACCCACCCGGCGGGTATTTTCGTCAGGGAGCATGACCTGCACCTGCTGATAGAGCGCGGGGAACTCGTCACGAAGGACGGCCTGGCAGTTTGCCAGGATGGTATCGCCGCCCTTGCCGGACATGACCCGGCCCAGGACCATCAGCCGACGGATGTCATAGAACTGGGCATACTGGACCACGGTGTAGGCAAGATACTTGCCGATGTCGGCAAAGACCGTTTGGGCCCGGGGGTCGTCAGCTTCCATCAGCTCCTGGACTGCCTTCAGCTTTTCGGCGGGGGTCAGGGCGGGGTCCAGTTCAATACCGGCCCGGGGTGCCAGCTTGATGACCGCGTCCTGGGAGAAATACTTACAGCCTGCGCCGATGTCGGTGGACCATTCGTCAGCCATGGCATCCTCGTTCAGGTCTACGGGAGCAAAGGCCAGCTCGTTGATCCAGCCCAGAACATTCTTATCCTTATCTACATAACCAACAGCTTCGCTGGTGCCCATGGCGATGCCCATAAGGGAGCCAACACCCATGCCCATGGCGCCTGCCAGGGCGGTCACATCGCCGTCGTTGGCAACCACCACAGGCACATCGCCAATGGCGGCACCTGCCCGGTCGTAGCTGGTCTTGACCTCGTCCCAGCGGGAGCGGGGGACCTTGATGAAGAGGCTGGCTACCATGGGAGCGTTGCCGATGAACACGCCGGCGGAGGAGACGCCGATGGCATCCACCCGGGGCATCTTGGAGGCGGCGGTACGCAGAGCGTCCAAAATTTGCTCGTAATGGTAGTTGGGATCCTCCTGGGTCTTGGGGTGCCAGACCACTTCCTCGGAGTAGACACACTCGCCATTGATGACGGCAGAGACCTTCCGGTCGGAGCCGCCTGCATCAAAGCCGATGCGGCAGCCATCCAGATGACCGCCCATGGGGAGGGAGGATTCATTGGGCTGGGGACATTCGTCCAGGGGCAGGTCCAGGATCTGAAGGTCCTTTTCGTAGAGCTTGTGGAAGAAATCGCAGTCGAAGCTCCGCTCGCCTTCGGGACAGTAAGCGGCCTGCAGCTTTTTCGCGATGGCAGGGCAGCCGCAGACATAGATCCGGAAACCGCCGATGGACCACAGCAGGAACTTTACATAACGCTCCACAAAGCGGTAGTCTGCCTTTTCCATTTCGGGAGTGCCGTGAATGTGGGCGTGGATAACGGAGATCTGACCGTTGTTGCGCTCAACGGCGATGGCGATGGGCATTTTTGCGTCGCGCAGGTACGCTTTCATCCAGACACCAAAGGGAATAAAACCCGGATCCAGCAGGGGAGGGTGCTTCATATCAAAGGATACGTCTAGGTATTGCATGGGGGAACCTCCTGTAAAAATGGGAATCGATATAGTAGAAAAAGCTACGCCCAGGGGTCTGCGGCGGCTGTATACTTTATCATATTATCATGGTATCATGCAAAAATGCAAAAAGCAATCCCATTTTCCCTGTGTTTGCGGAATATAGGGGATATGTAACGATTGTAATTGAAGTGTAAATAAACTTGTAATCTTTTGTAATTTTCCTATTGACGAAAGGGAGATTATGGATTATAATGCTTACATGAAAGAACTGCCGGGGGCAAACCACGCCACGTTGGACACAGGATCTATGCGACGACGGCAAATTTGGATCCGGACACTATTTCTAAATTATCATCAGGAGGTAAGAAAAATGAAAGCAGTAAGCAAGAAGCTGCTCAGCCTGCTGCTGGTGGCCATTCTGCTGGTTTCCGCTGTACCTTTCCAGGCTTTTGCAGCTGAAAACGAAACCACTGCCGCAACCGACGCCGCGGAGGAAACTACCGCCGCAACTGTCGCTGTCGAGGAAACTGAGGCCGCTGAGGAAGAAACCGAGGCTGCAGAACAGGAAACCGAGGCAGAAGAAGAAACTCAGGCTCCCACCGTGGCAGCCGGCACCGAGGCTACCCTGCTGCTGGACGCCAATGGCGGCGTTATCGGCACTGCAGTGAGCCAGAGCATCAAGGTCTACGAGGGCAAGCAGATCGGTTCTCTGCCCACTCCCACCCGCAGCGGTTACACCTTCAAGGGCTGGTTCTCCGCTAAGGAGGGCGGCAAGTACTACGACGGCACCGAGAAGTTCTACGCAGACAGCACTCCCTCTACCCTGTACGCACACTGGGAACTGAACGCTAAGGGCGTTATCATCAAGGCTGTTGTGGATGGCGACAAGGCCAATGCTTATGACATCCATAAGGCAACTGTCGGTGTGAACCAGCTGCTGCTGGACTACCTGGACAGCGTGAAGTCTCAGGTCAAGGTCCCCGCAGGTTACACCTGGGATACCCATTGGTACGACTTCAGCACCGATGAGCTGATCGCTCAGAACGAGAACTTCAGCAACTGGAGAACTGTTTACGTTAAGTTCAACGCCAAGACCAACCTGAAGCTGTACTTCTCCGTTGGCGAAGGCGCAAAGGTGGACCCCACCACCAAGACTGTCACCTTCAACAAGAAGGTTGGCGACCTGCCCACTCCCACCAAGACCGGTTATGTGTTCCGCGGCTGGTTCGACGATGCCGGCAAGCAGTATACTTCCAGCACCGTCTACAAGGTCAACGGTGACACCACCCTGACCGCTTCCTGGAAGAAGCAGGCTACCGTTATCCTGGAGATCTACACCAACGGTAAGACCAGCGAGCCCGATCGCTGCCCCGTTCTGACCGGCTACGCTGTTGGCGACTACGTCAACCGCGAGGATGTCAGCAAGATCATCAAGAAGTACTACTCCGCCAAGTCCGGCAGCAGCCTGACCGTGCAGGGTCTGTACTCCGCTAATATGTGGCAGGATTACCTGGCCAACAGCAGCACCAACGGCATCGAGAGCATTCAGATCCACACTGCTGATGAGGCTATCCACATCTATGTGATGGTCAACAACGCCAAGCAGGGCGGCAGCTCCGATACCAACACCAATACCAACACCACTACTCAGCCCACCAAGAAGCCCGCCGATCCCTCCAACCCCAAGACCGGCGACGAGAGCATGATCTATGTCTCCATGACCGTCATGCTGGTGGCTGCTGCAGCTCTGGTTGTTGTGGCACAGCTGCGCAAGAGAAAGATGATCTAATCGATCATCATCCGATAGAGGAAAAATGAAAAGAGAACGCCCGGCAGGTTTCTGCCGGGCGTTCAAACTGTAAAAAAGGTAAAAACAGACTGTCATTGCGAGGAGCCGCCGTGCAAGGCGGCAACGTGGCAATCTCCTGGTACCATTTACCGATAATGTGATGGAAAGGCAATAACGTACCGGGAGATTCCTACGTCGCTTTGCTCCTCGGAATGACATCGTTTCAGCTTATCAACACTTTTTCATCAGACGGATATAGAATTCTACGGCCTTTGCCACGGTATCCAGGCGGATCCGCTCGTTGTTGCCGTGGATGGTGGCCCTCTCTTCGGCGGTCAGGTCCATGGCGGAGAATCGGTACACATGGTTGGACAGCCTTCCATAGTGACGGGAATCGGAGCACTGTACCATCAGATAAGGAGAAACCACACAGCCGCGCCAGGTTTCTGCCACTGCTGCGGCGACCTTGTCCCAGGCGGGGCAGTCGATCTCTGAAATCGGGCTGGGCTCAAAGGATTCCAGAACGGAAACATCCACATTGGGATCGTTGACGGTCTTTCGCAGGTACTCCAGGGCGGAGTCTACGGAATCCGAGGGATTCAGGCGGATGTTGGAGACCATCCGGGCCTCCGGGGGAATCACATTCCGGGCGGAGCTGCCTTCCATCTGGGTGAAGGCTACGGTGGTGCGTATCAGGGCATTCATCTCGCCGCCGCTGGTCTTGGCGAGGATATCCAGAACCCAGCCGAAGCACCACATATTGGCGAAGATCACCCGGTACAGTAGGGTAGAGTAGCGACCCAGGGTGTCAAACATCTCTGCGGCGGGGCCCTGGATGTGGGATTTGAAGGGGTGGTCTTCCACCCGCTTGCAGGCAGCGGACAGAACACCCACAGGGGTGTGGGGCTTGGGTGCGGAGGCATGGCCGCCGGAAGAGCGGGTGCGGTACTGGACGTTCATCATGCCCTTTTCCGCAATACCGATGAGGCCGCAGGGCTTTTTGACACCGGGGAAAACATTCTCCACCACGGCACCGCCCTCGTCCACTACGATGGCAGGTTGGATGTGATGATCGATGAAATACTGCACGATGTTGGGCGCGCCCTTTCCATTGACCTCTTCACCACCGGAGAAAGCGAAGTAAATGTCGTTTTCCGGCTGGAAGCCCTTGCTGATCAGATAGTTGGCGGCGGAGAAAATGCCGTTGAAGGTTACCTTCGTATCCAGGGTGCCACGGCCCCAGAGAACGCCGTCC
>JAXJVC010000404.1:0-2416 GCA_036308745.1 Oscillospiraceae bacterium
GCGGGCTTCAGCTTCAATCCCGAGATGCTGGAGATGCTGTACCTGGTGGGTTTCCGCATTTCCAGCCTGGGCTGGAATGAGAAGAACTGCCTCACCGGTTCCCATAAGACCGGCGGCGGCCTGACGGACCTGGGCAGGGAATATGTGAAGGAGGCCCAGCGGTTGGGTATTCTCATTGATGTGAGCCATATCAGTGACGAGGGCTTCTGGGATATTATGAAAATAACAGATGCGCCCATTGTAGCCACCCATTCCAACAGCCGCAGTGTCTGCAATGTCAGCCGTAATTTGACGGATGATATGTTCCGGGCCATCTGTGAGACCGGCGGCGTGGCGGGCTTTAACCACTGCGACGCGTTTGTGGGAGAGAATCCCACTTTGGATACTGCCTGCGACCACATCCTCCACTTCCTGGAGCTGGATCCCAGCGGCAAGCATATCGCTCTGGGCGGCGACCTGGACGGCTGTGACAAGCTGACCGGCGGCTTTGAGGGTGTGCAGAGCTATCCTGCTATGGCTAAGCGGCTGCTGGAGCGTGGTGTTGACGAAAAGACTGTGATGGATATTTACTGGAACAATGCCATTGGAGTGATGGAATGTGCTGTATGTAACCACAAGAAGTGATCCTGATGCCTATACCGCCCGACGGGCCCTGCTGGAAAGCCGGGGGCCTGACGGGGGACTGTATGTACCCTTCCGGACGCCTGGATTTACCCCGGAGGAAATCGATGCTCTGGCCCAGAAACGTTTCAACAGCTGCGTGGCGGAGGTGCTGAACCGGATGTTCGGCTCCCGGCTGACGGCCTGGGATGTGGACCTGTGTATTGGGCGGCATCCTGTCCGGCTGAGCAGGCTGAATAACCGGGTACTGGTGGGGGAAAGCTGGCACAATCTCGATCATCATTTTTCCCGGATGGTTACCAATTTGACGGGAATGATCTGCGGTGATGCCAACCCAGTCCCCGGAAAATGGGCGGAGACCGGTGTCCGCATCGCAGTGCTTTTTGGCATCTTTGGTGAGCTGATGCGGGAGGGAATTACCAGCCGCGAGCTGAAAGCGGACATTTCAGTGGTTTCCGGGGATTTTTCTGCGCCCTTAAGTGCCTGGTATGCCCGGGAATGGGGACTGCCCATTGGAAACATCATTTGCTGCTGCAATGAGAACGGAAACCTGTGGGACTTTATCTGCCATGGGCAGCTCCGCACTGACGGTGTGGCAGTGAAGACTGTGGTCCCAAAAGGAGACGTGGTGGTGCCGGATGGGCTGGAATGCCTGATCCACGCCTATGGCGGAGCGCAGGAGGTAATGAACTATCTGGAAGTCCTTCGGCGGGGTGGCACCTATTATATCGAGGATAAACTGCTCCACGTTCTGCGACGGGGGCTCTATGTGACGGTAGCCAGTGACCGTAGAATCCTGAATACCATTCCCAAGGTATATGGTAGCCAACGGTACCTTCTTTCTCCCTGTTCGGCGCTGGCTTTTGCCGGGCTGCAGGATTACCGTTCCCGGACGGGAGAGAGCCGCTGCTGCGTGGTGTTGGCGGAACAAAGTCCGGACTGCGACTTAAAAACAGTGGCGGAAGCCCTGGGAATCTCCCGGGAGAAGCTGGAAAAACATTTGGAACAAAATTAGGAAGGAGGTGCCCTATGGCACTGTATGCCATCGGTGATTTGCATTTATGTCTTGGGGCGCCCAAGCCTATGGACATTTTCGGCGGGGCCTGGGTGGGGTACATGGACAAGCTGAAAGAGGGCGTGTCTGTCATTACCCCCGAGGATACCACCGTGCTGCTGGGGGATCTGAGCTGGGCTTTGGATCTGCCCTCCGCGAAGGCGGATTTTAGCTGGATCAATGAGATCCCGGGAAAGAAGATCATCCTGAAGGGAAACCACGACTACTGGTGGAGCACCGCCGCAAAATTCAACAAGTTTTGCCAGGAAAACGGTTTTGAAAACCTGCACCTGCTGAACAATAACTGCTATGAATACGGTGACTGGGCCATATGCGGTACCCGTGGCTGGTTCTTCGAGGAGGAGCGCAGCGGTCAGCATGACGAAAAGGTATTTAAGCGGGAGCTGATCCGGCTGGAGACCTCCCTGAAAGCGGCAGGGGAGAGACCGAAAATGGTGTTCCTGCACTATCCGCCCCGGTATAAAGGGTACGAGTGCCGGGAAATCCTGGACCTTTTGGAAAAGTACCAGGTGCGCCGCTGTTTCTACGGCCATCTTCACGGAGGCAGCCATAAGCTGGCCATGGAGGGCCTGTGGGACGGCGTGGAGTTCCGCCTTGTGGCGGGGGACTACATCGGATTCAAGCCCTATTTGGTAATTCCTTAAAAGAAATTTTTAGAAAAGTATGGACAATTCCGTCTTTTTCTGCTAGAATAAATCGGCTATAGTGTTTGCACCTCTA
>JAXJVC010000405.1:0-3972 GCA_036308745.1 Oscillospiraceae bacterium
GTGCAGGGCGGTAATCCCTATGAAAATGAGACCGGAATCGGTTTCGTCCCTGATCCCATCATCCGCAGCCTGGGTGTGCCTCTGGTCACCGGCGATATCCCCGGCGTGGCTGTGGTTCTGGGCAAGGCGGACAAGGCTGAGGACGTGGTCAGCGTGGTCAAGGACTACCAGTCCAAGGGTATCATGACCTTCCTGGTGGGCGATGTCATCGAGCAGTGCAGCCAGGGCGGCGTGAAGATGGGACTGGAGCTTCGTGTCATCCCCCTGGGCCATGATGTGACCTCTGTGATCCATGTTGTTACCGTTGCTGTCCGTGCCGCTCTGATCTTTGGCAACATCAAGCCCGGCGATCTGGCTGGCCTGCTGGATTATACCAAGAACCGCGTTCCCGCCTTCGTCAACACCTTCGGCGCCATTGATGCCGTGGTGGTTTCCGCCGGTG
Source organism: Oscillospiraceae bacterium (assembly GCA_036308745.1). Classification (GTDB taxonomy): domain Bacteria; phylum Bacillota; class Clostridia; order Oscillospirales; family Oscillospiraceae; genus Faecousia. The sequence continues at coordinate 443 of JAXJVC010000405.1, forward strand.
CAGGTGCCATCGCTCTGGGCTTCCCCGTTGTGGTGGACATCGATCTGGCGGAAAACCAGGTTCCCGGTGCGCTGGAGTCCGTCTGCGACCATGCCGAGACCGTTAAGAAGTCTCTGGAATTGCGGAGCATCAAGATCAAGGTGAAGGAACTGCCCATCCCCGTGGCCTTCGCCGCTGCCTTTGAGGGCGAGATCATCCGGAAATCCGATATGCACAACGAATTCTTCTCCGGCAAGAATCCCACCGCCGAGCTGGTGGTCATGCGGGAGATGAATGAGATCGAAGATCACAAGATCACCGTCATCGGCCCCGATCTGGCAGATGCCAAGGAGCTGGCTCTGGCTACTTATGTGGAAGTCGCCGGCAAGAAGATGCAGGTGGACTTTGAGTCTGTTATTGAAAGAAAGTTCCACGCCTGGTTCAACTATATGGAAGGTGTCATGCACACCGGTCAGCGCAATCAGGTCCGTGTCCGTGTTTCCAACGCCGCTTTCGAGGCTGGCCTGACGGTGAAGCACTTCGCGGAAGTGCTGTACGTCATGATCATGGACGAGTTCGAGGCTGTTGTGGATAAGTGCCAGATCACCCTGATTACCGATCCCGTGGAGGCCGGTAAGTTCCGGGATGAGGTGGCTATGCCCCGCTACGCCCAGAGAGACGACCGTCTGGCTTCCATGACCGACGAGGCTGTGGATCGCTACTACACCTGCATCCTGTGCCAGTCCTTCGCTCCCGCCCACTGCTGCGTGGTCACCCCCGAGCGTCTGGGCCTGTGCGGCGCTGTCAGCTGGCTGGATGCCAAGGCTACCAACGAGCTGGATCCCAACGGCCCCTGCCAGCCCATCTTCAAGGAGGGCTGCACCGACGAGCGCACCGGCCGCTTCGCATCCGTGGACAAGGCCATTACTGACGCTACTCACGGCGCGGTGGAGACCGTGACCCTGTACTCCATTCTGGAGGATCCTATGACCTCCTGTGGCTGCTTCGAGTGTATTTGCGGCATCGAGCCTATGTCTAACGGCTTCATCGTGGTGAACCGGGAATTCAAGGGCATGACGCCTGCCGGCATGACCTTCGGCGAGTTGGCTTCCTGCACCGGCGGCGGTGTCCAGACCCCCGGCTACATGGGTCATGGCCGTCACTTCATTTCTTCCAAGAAGTTCATCAGCGCCGAGGGCGGCATCGAGCGCATTGTGTGGATGCCCAAGGAGCTGAAGGACGATGTTGGCGAGCGTCTGAATAAGACCGCCTTCGAACTGTACGGCATCGAGAACTTCACTGACTACGTTGCCGACGAGACCATCACCACCGACTGCGAAGAGCTGATGAACTGGCTCACCGAGAAGAACCATCCCGTCCTGGGCATGGAGCCCCTGATGTAAGTCGGCAGGGCCGACAGCCAATTCGTGACGAACCTGACCGCGAAACGCAAGACCATTGGGTACCGCTCGGTTCGTTACCCTGTTATCTGTATGAGAGGGGGCGGCACCGCCGCCCCCCCAAGTTAGGAATTGGGAGTTAGGAGTGAGGAATGCTTTGGAAAGGGCAATTCCTCATTCCTAATTCCTAACTCCTCATTATCTTTGAAAGGAACTTCCGACGATGAAAGTCACTTTCCAAATTGAGGGCGGCAGCCCTGTTACCATTGAATGCAACGCCGGTGATAACCTGCTGGAGCTGGCCCGCCGGGCCAATGTGGCCATCGATGCCCCCTGCTCCGGCAACGGCTCCTGCGGCAAGTGCAGGGTGAAGCTCATTGAGGGCGAAGTGGAGACCCTGAAGAGCCGCCATATCACTGACGAAGAATATGAAGCCGGCTGGCGGCTTAGCTGCAACACCAAGGTTCTTGGTGACTGCACCGTGTTCGTTCCCGATATTGCCAGTGCCTATCAGTCCCGGATGAAGACCGCGGATCTCAGCAGCCCCAAGGAGATTGCCATTTTTGAGGACTGCCAGAACCATCTGAAGGAAAGCGGCATCCATTTTGACAACGACTTCCACGCCCTGGACGTGGTGATGGAGGCCCCTACCCTGGATGATACCATGCCTGACAACGAGCGGCTGGTATGGGGCATCAAGTCCGTCATCGAGGTGGAGGAGGTCCATATCCCCTTTGGCGTTATGGTGAAGCTGGCCTCCACCCTCCGGCAGCACGACTTCCATGTCTGTGTCAAGGGTCGCTGGGATGGGGACAAGTTCTACTGCATGGAGATCTGCGATCCTGCGGATACTGCCATCGTAGGCTGTGCCATCGACATTGGTACCACCACCGTTACCATGGTTCTGACGGATCTGGAAAGCGGCAAATTGCTTGCAAAGGGCAGCTCCGGCAACGGACAGATCCGCTATGGCGCGGATGTCATCAACCGCATCATCGAGCAGGGCCGCACAGGCGGCAAGAAGAAGCTCCAGGATGCCATCGTCAAGGAGACCCTGAATCCCATTATCGCAAACCTGTGCAAGACCGCAGGCATCAACGCCAGAAGCATCCTGCGGCTGTCTGTTGGCTCCAACACCACCATGAACCACCTGCTGCTGGGGGTGGATGCGGACCCTGTCCGGATGGAGCCTTACATCCCCAGCTTCTTCAGCTGGGAGGGCCTGCTGGCGGGGGACCTGAAGCTGCCTGCTAACCCTCTGGCTCCTGTGGTCATTGCCCCCAACATCGGCTCTTATGTGGGCGGCGATATCACCGCCGGCACCCTGGCCTCGGGTATTTGGGATAAGGACGAGATGAGCCTGTTCATCGACCTGGGTACCAACGGCGAGCTGGTCTTTGGCAACCGGGATTTCCTGATGAGCTGCGCCTGTTCCGCAGGCCCCGCCTTTGAGGGCGGCGATATCTCCTGCGGTATGCGCGCCACCGACGGTGCGGTGGAGGCATGCGTCATCGACAAGGACACTTTGGAGCCTACCCTCACCATCGTGGGTGAAGCAGGGCAGAAGCCTGTTGGCATCTGCGGCTCCGGCATTATTGACATTATTTCCGAGCTGTTCCGCTGCGGCATCATCAATGCCAAAGGCCTGTTTGTCCGGGAAGGCGACCGGGTGAAGCGGGACGCCCACGGCATGGGCCGCTATGTGCTGGCATTTGCCGAAGAATCGGAAACCGGCCGGGAGATATCCATTAATGAAGTGGACATTGACAACTTTATCCGGGCCAAGGGTGCCATCTTCTCTGCCATCGATACCCTGCTGCAGAGTGTGGATATGACCCCGGATTGCATCGACAGAGTTTACGTTGCCGGCGGCATCGGCTCCGGCATCAATATGAAAAATGCCGTGAACATCGGTATGTTCCCGGATGTGGAACTGGAGAAGTTCCAGTACATCGGCAATTCCTCCCTCACCGGCGCATACGCCATGGTCATCAGTGATCAAGCCATTGCCAAGACCACGGAGGTAGCGGCCAATATGACCTACCTGGAGCTGAGTACTTATCCCGGCTACATGGATTCCTTTGTGGCCGCCTGCTTCCTGCCCCATACTGACGCAAGACTGTTCCCCCACAGCGTACAGGAGATGTGATA
>JAXJVC010000406.1:0-4869 GCA_036308745.1 Oscillospiraceae bacterium
AGATAGTCGTGGGTGGCAGGGGACAAGGTGGCGGGCAGATCCGGGTCCAGGGCGTTGACGATGGTGTGGCTTACCAGAATAGCACCGCAGTCGGCATCGATCCCGGCGGCAAAGGGGACCAGATCCCGGGCTTCCAGTTCCTCCAGAGAGCGGTCGTCCACCGCAATGCCGGTGTGGGTGTCGGTATTGTTGCCGTAGCCGGGAAAGTGCTTCAGAACACTGCCCATATGGTAGTTTCGCATAACTGCGGTAGAATTTGCCACGAATTTGCCGGTGATCTCCGGGCTTTGGCCCAGGGAACGGCGGTACATGAAGGAAGATGGTTTCGTGGTCACATCACAGACCGGGGCCATATTCACGTTGATGCCCAGGGAGTGGAGCAGAAGGGCTTTTTCTCCCTCTATGGCCAGCACCAGTTCCAAACCACCCATGTCATAAAGCTCCCGGGGGGAGGGGAAGGGGCTGTGGCGGAAGGATGTGTAACGGCTGACGCGGCAGACGGTGCCGCCCTCTTCGTCTACGGCAAGGAAAAGGGGAATTTTCGCGGTAGCCTGATAATCGGCAAGGGTCTGAGTCAGGGTCTCCGGGGTCTCTCCCTCAAAATCCCGGGCAAAAAGGATATAGCCGCCCAGGTGGTAGGTTTCGATATCTTCAACGGCTCCTCCGTCGGGACACCGGGCCAGGAAAAGCTGGCCTACCTTCTCCTCTGTGGACATGGAGTTGAGAATTTCTTCCACAGGGTCCGGGGGAAGGGTGGTAGGGGGGACGGTTTCCTCCGTGACGGCAGCGGTGGTTTCCGTGACAGGGGGAAGGGTCTGGACCGGGGCTTCTCCGGCGGAACAGCCGCACAAAAGGACAGATAAAATCAAAAGCAAACAAATCAGACGCATGGTCTCACCTCTGACCATATTATACCCACAATAAGCCCGGGACGCAAGAGGGCATAAAAAAGCACCCTCCCGAGCGACGAACTTATTCCGCTGTAACGATTCGAGCGGTACCCAATGGTGTATCGAATCCCAACCAGGTACGTCACGTAATTGGCCGCCGGTCCATACCGGCACGGCAAAAGAAATGACCCTTGACTGCTGCATCTTGTGATCGATACATTTTTGTGCAGTCAAGGGTCATTTCTGTTCACTCTTGATATCTAACATCCTTGATTAACCTCTCTTTCTACAGATTAGACGATGGCTTCCTTTTGCATCCATTCCTTACCACATTTGTTTTGTCACATTTCCCTTGAGCGGGAAGCTCTTATGTGTGGGACAGTTACGTTTTGGAAGGATATCGTCTTTCGGCCCAGTTTAGAGTTGGGGTGGCGGTTTTACCTGTACATTGGTATCACCCTTTCTGACTATAATGTAGCACAGCCTTGTGGAAATTACAACCCGGAAAACCATCCAAAATGTTCTCCTTTCCTTGGTATAAAACGGAGAAACACCGATATAGCAGTTGACAAAATATATCCCAATCTGATATACTGGAAATGTTCGGCGGGCCAAACGGCCCGCCTTTTTCGTTTTTCTGTACATTTTTTCTGAACTATGGTACAATGAAAGCAAATACTTACAGAAAAGGCAGGTGTAACCCGTGGCAAAGGAAAAACTGACCCGCCCGGATGCGCAGGATACAAAGAGAATGATCGAAATGGCGGCCCGGATCGATAGACGGCTGAAGGCTGTTCTGGATGAGGAAGCCATTCAGCGCCAGGCGGCCCAGCAGGCAGCCCAGTCTCTGTATAACCATCGGATCCGGGAGACCCTTGAGGATATGGACATCGAGCATATCAACAAAGCGAAGCAGGGCATCCGTGTTTCCCTGCTGCGGGATGCCGGGGTACAGAATGTGTACCAGGTGTCCCGGATGTCCTTCCAGCAGATCTGCGATATCGACGGTCTGGGAGACCAGTCTGCCTGGAAGATCATCGACACGGTGAAGCAAATTGTGGAGAATACCAAGGATACCATTCGCATCCGTATCCGGGTGGATAATCCCAGTGCGTCCGATGATGCCTTGATCCGGGCGCTGTATGTGCTGATCCACACCAGACCCCTGCGGAAGAAATGCCAGCAGGTTTATGGGGCCAACCACAGGGCTGTGCAAAATGAACTGATGCTGGCCAATCAAGCACAGAGCGGCCTGGGCTGGCTGTTCAAGAGCAAAACCAAGAAAGAACAGATCAATGCTGCGGTGGAAAGCCTGAATACCCGGCTTCGGGGCAGCTTTGGCGACGGTGTGCTGCTGGCGTCCTACGACCGGGTGGTGTCGGCCCAGCCCGGGACCTACTGGGGGGATTATCAGGCCAATGCTTCCGCGTATTTTGCGGAACTGGAACAGCTGGGGCTCAGCTGGGCAAAGCAGGAAACTACCCCTGCCGGATTGCCTGCACAGCTTGCCCAGGAGATCGAAGCCCAGCCCCTAGATTTGCAGTATTTGAAAGCCACTCTGCGAAACTACCAGACCTTTGGCACGAAGTACATCGTCCACCAGAAGAGAACTTTGCTGGGTGATGAAATGGGCCTGGGCAAAACCATCCAGGCCATTGCCGCCATGGCGGCCCTGAAAGCCGAGGGCAAGACACACTTCATGGTGGTGTGCCCCGCCAGCGTTCTGGTGAACTGGTGCCGGGAGATCCAGAAGCACAGCACTCTGGAGGTGACCAAGGTCCACGGAAACGACGAGGAGGCCCTGCTCCACTGGCGGGAAAACGGCGATGTGGCGGTAACTACCTTTGAATCCATCAGCCGGTTCCAGCTGCCCCAGCGGTTCCGCATCTCCATGGTGGTAACGGACGAAGCCCATTATGTAAAGAATCCCGGAACCCAGCGGACCAAGGCCCTGGTGAACCTGCTTCGGCGGACGGATTATGCCTTGTTCATGTCCGGCACGCCTCTGGAAAATAAGGTGGAGGAGATGTGCTTCCTGGTAAGCTGCCTCCAGCCGGAGGTTGCCAAAGAGCTGGAGGAAGTTATGTTCCTCTCCACCGCAGAGCAGTTCCGCCAGCAGCTTGCACCGGTGTATCTGCGCCGTACCCGGGAGGATGTGCTGCAGGAGCTTCCTGACCTGACGGAAAAGGAACAGTGGTGCCAGATGAACGCCCAGGAAGAAAAGGCGTATTTCGATGCGGTGATGTCCGATAACTTCATGGCCATCCGACAGGTGTCCTGGCACGTGGACGATCTGGGCCATTCCACCAAGGCAGCCCGTCTGCTGGAGCTGTGCGACCAGGCCAAGGAACAGAACCGGAAGGTCATTGTCTTCTCTTTCTTCCGCAACACCCTGCAGAAGGTGACGCAACTTCTGGGGGACCGTTGTATGGAACCCATCACCGGCGCAGTATCTCCCCAGCGGCGGCAGGAAATTATCGATGAATTTACCAAGGCGGAAAACGGCGCGGTGCTGGTGAGCCAGGTCCAGGCAGGCGGTACGGGACTGAATATCCAGACTGCCAGCGTGATCATTTTCTGCGAACCCCAGATCAAGCCCTCTATTGAGAATCAGGCCATCGCCCGGGCTTACCGGATGGGACAGGTGCGGGATGTGCTGGTCTACCGGCTCCTGGCGGACGAAACGGTGGACGAGCGGATCATGGAGATTTTGAAAACCAAGCAGAATCTGTTCGATAATTTTGCCGACGAGTCCGTGGTAGGCGAGGAATCCCTGAAGCCCGATGAGCAGGATTGGATTGCAAACATGGTGGCAGAGGAAAAGAAGCGGCTGCTGGCATCGGGTGCCGGCAGCACACAGGAGGATACCGCCGGTGTACAGTGATGTATTTTGCAAAGTCTACAACGAACTGGGCTGGAACTACTACCCTGAGATATTCGGCCAGCAGCTGCTGATCTGGCTGAAGCGGAAGGGACTGCGGCCTCAAAGCAGCCTGGACATGGGCTGCGGCACAGGGATCCTGTGCCAGATCCTGCACCAAAGCGGCGTTCCGGCGGTGGCGGGAATGGACCTTTCCGAAGGAATGATTCGCATCGCCAGGGAAAACGGACCGGAGATCGACTATGGGGTGGCGGATATGGTCACCTATCGGCCGGAAAGGACCTTTGATCTGGTGACCTGCACGGGGGATGCCCTGAATCATATCGAAAGCCTTGGGGATGTGGGTCAGATTTTCAGAAATGTGTATGATTGCCTGAATCCCGGCGGTTACTTCATCTTTGACATTCTCAATGAAAATGAAATCTCCACCAGCGAGCCTTTTGAGATGGACTTCAGCGAAATCGTCCGGGTGTGGTTCCAGATGACCCAGCCGGAAGTGGGGAAGGTAAATCTGAAAATACGGGTATTTGAAAACGGCGACCTTCAGTTTGAGGAAAATATCCGGGAAACGGTACATGACCCGGCGAGGATCTGCCAGATGCTCCGGGAACGTGGATTCTCCCCGGTCACCTGTGCCGACCGGCTGCTGGGGGATGACAACCCCGGCACCACCTGGTTCGTGATTGCGAAAAAATCTTAATTTTGTAAATGAATCTGCTCTCCCTGAACCAGGGGGTAGCGGATAAGGGAAACAGTATCCAGGTTTTCCCGGTGCATATCCACAGCTGTGATCTGATGATTGCCGTAGGTGGTGTAATAGTAGATGCCCTTGTCTGTATGGCAGCAGGAGGTATAGAGGGTGATTTCATGGCTTCCGTCCTCCAGGCGGCAGCAGCCCCTGGTCTGGCTGACAGTACCCAGGATGTGAAAGAACTGACTGACGCTTTCCTCTTCCGAACTGCCGGAAAGGGAGTTCAGCTTGGTGAAGGCAGCCCGGACGAACCGGGATTGGGAGGACAGGTCTCCGGGCAGACCCAAAGCGCCCATGCCCCGGCTGTAGGTTTGAAGGTCCAGCTGTTCGGAAAACCAGTTCCGGGG
>JAXJVC010000407.1:0-3670 GCA_036308745.1 Oscillospiraceae bacterium
AAGCTGAACGCCACCACGGCTTCCACTGCGGATATCAAGGAGATTGTGGCCCAACTGGATACCTTTATGGCACCCAACGGGGTGCTGCTGTACCTGGACGAGATCCAGTCCTTCAACAAAAAGCAACAGCAGTCCCTGCTGGAACATATCGAAAACGGCAAGATCACCCTGATCGCCTCTACTACGGAGAATCCCTACTTCTATGTGTTCAACGCCATTCTCAGCCGGTCCACGGTATTTGAATTCAAGCAGATCTCTTCCTCTGCCGCATTGCAGGCAGTGAAGCGGGCGGTGGGCTATATGGAGGGGCGGACAGCCCTGAAAGCGGTGCCGGAGGAGGGCGCACTGGAATACATTGCGGGAGCCTGCGGCGGCGACCTGCGCAAGGCCATGAACGCGGTAGAAGTTCTGTTCTCTGCGGGGCAGCCCGAGGGGGAAACACTGCCCTTGACCCTGGCGGATGCCAAAGCGGTGACCCAGAAGAGCGCCCTTCGGGCGGACCGGGATGGGGATAACCACTATGACCTGCTTTCCGCTCTGCAAAAGTCCATTCGGGGTTCTGACCCGGATGCCGCCTGCCATTATCTTGCAAGGCTTCTGGAGGCGGGGCAGATGCAGTCTGCCTGCCGCAGGCTGATGGTCATTGCGGCAGAGGATGTGGGCCTTGCGTTTCCCCAGATCATTCCTATTGTCAATGCTTGTGTTGACATGGCCCTGAAGCTGGGTATGCCGGAAGCACGGATTCCTCTGGGTGACGCGGCGGTGCTGATGGCCACCTCTCCTAAGTCAAATTCCGGCCATATCGCCCTGGATATGGCCCTGGAGGATGTGCGCAAGGGAAAAGGCGGGGATTTTCCCAGGCACTTGCAGAATGTTCACGCCGATTCCTACACCATGGAGCGGGAACAGGGATATCTCTATCCCCATGATTTCCCCAACCACTGGGTGCAGCAGCAGTATCTGCCGGATGCCCTGACGGGGACGAATTATTATGAATACGGCCCCAATAAACTGGAGCAGGCAGCGAAACAGTATTGGGACAACGTGAAGAAATAAGCAATTAGAGTTAGGAATGAGAGATAGCTTTTTGATAATTCCTAACTCCTCATTCCTAATTCCTGACTGACGTAAGAGAGGTTTTTATGGATATCCGCTTAAACGACATTCTTGTGATGAAAAAAGCCCATCCCTGCGGGGAAAAGCGGTGGCTGGTTTTGCGGACCGGAGCGGACTTTCGTCTGCGGTGCCTGGGCTGCGGCCATGAGCTGATGACGCCACGGTTTAAGGCGGAGAAGAACGTCCGCACCGTGGAAAGGAAAGAAGCGCCGTAAAATTCGAACCATCCTTGTATTTGCCGCTGAATGGGCGGAGGAAATGAATAAACTTGCGTCGGCCGCATCCTCGGGATGCGACCGACTTTTTTGTGCGGCGGCGGTATACTGGCCTTGCAATTTGGACAAGGGGGGATGGAATGCGGGTTTACCTGGATCTGGTGGTCATGCTCAATTTTTTTGTGGATCTTCTGCTGCTTTTGGGGACAAACTGTCTGGCAGGATTTCCGTCGGAGCCGAAGCGGGTGCTTCCTGCGGCAGCTCTTGGTGGGGTGTACAGTGGGGCCTGTATGCTACGGGGCTTTCATTTTCTGGGGAATCTTATGTGGCGGATGGTGAGTCTGGCGCTGATCGCCACCATCGCCTTCGGGTGGAACCGCAGCGCCCTGAAGCGGTGCGCTGTTTTTGTGCTGTTGACCATGGCGCTGGGAGGTATTGCCATGAGCATCGGCAGGGCCAACATTCCCGGGCTGGTACTGGGTGGCGGAGGTGTGTGGCTTCTCAGCCGGATGGCCTTCGGTGGAAGGGTAGGGGGGCGGGACTATGTACCCATCGAGCTTACATACGGCCCTAACCATGCAAGTCTCATTGCTTTGCGGGATTCGGGGAATACCCTCCGGGACCCCATCACCGGGGAACAGGTTTTGGTGATCGCTGGGGATGTGGCCACAAGGCTGACAGGGCTGACGGAACGGCAGCTTCAGACTCCACTGGAAACACTGGCAAAACGTCCGCTTTCCGGGCTACGGTTGATTCCCTACCGGGCAGTGGGACAGGGCGGGGGAATGCTGCTGGCGCTGCGGATTGAACAGGTGAAGGTTGGCTCACGGATGCAGAGCGCCATTGTAGCCTTTGCGCCGGAGGGCCTTGGGGAAGGGATGTATCAGGCGTTAACAGGAGGGGTATTATGAAACTGTTGGAACTGCTTAAAAAGCTGGGACTGATCCCGGAGAAAAGCATCCATTATATTGGCGGCAGCGATGTTCTGCCACCGCCACTAAAGGGGGCAGAGGAGCAAGCGGCGCTGGAGGCTCTGGAGCGGGGAGAGGAGGCGGCCAAACAGCGGCTGGTGGAGCATAACCTGCGGCTGGTGGTCTACATTGCCCGGCGGTTTGAAAACACAGGTATCAACCTGGAGGATCTGATCTCCATCGGCACCATTGGGCTGATTAAGGCCATCGGAACCTACCGGCTGGATAAAAAAATCAAGCTGGCTACCTACGCTTCCCGGTGTATCGAAAACGAAATCTTGATGCATATCCGAAAAACGGCGAACCAAAAGACGGAAATATCCCTGGATGAGCCTATCAATATGGACTGCGACGGCAATGAACTGCTGCTCTCAGATATTCTGGGTACCGAAGAGGATATGATCCTGCGGCCTTTGGAGGACGACGTGGATCTGCGGGTGCTGCGGCAGGCGCTGAAGGAGCTTCCTGACCGGGAGCGGGAGATCGTACTGATGCGCTTTGGGCTGGAGGGAAGGAAAGAACTGACCCAGAAGGAGGTCGCTCAGAAAATGGGTATTTCCCAGTCCTACATCTCCCGGCTGGAGAAACGAATCATGCAAAGACTGAAAAAAGAATTTCTCCGTCAGACAAGCTGTGCTTGATTTCGGGTAATCGATATGCTATAATCGATAAAAAATAGTATCGATATAAAACCATATCGATAAGAATAAGAGGAATGTATGGAAACGAAAAAGATTTCAAAATCCGTGCTGAAACGGCTGCCGGGATACCTGTCTTATCTCAAGAGCATGCCGGAATCCGCACCGCCCCATATTTCTGCCACGGCCCTGGCAAATGCTCTGGGTATGGGCGAGGTGCAGGTCCGTAAGGATCTGGCCATGGTTTCTGACGGCGGCCGCCCCAAGATCGGCTATCTCCGGGAAGGCCTCATCGATGACATTGAGCAGTTCCTGGGCTACGACAACACCACCGATGCGGTGCTGATCGGCGCGGGTAAGCTGGGTCAGGCGCTGATGGCCTATAAGGGCTTCGACGATTATGGCCTGAACATCCTGGCGGCCTTTGATGCCCGGCCCAAGATGGAAAAGACCGACGAGGGTAAGCCTGTTTGCAACATCTCCAAGCTGGAGCAGTTCTGCCGCAGCCATAAGGTGCTGATGGGTATCATCACCGTGCCTGCGGAAAGCGCACAGCAGGTGGCGGATCAGCTTGTGGCCTGCGGTATCAAGGCCATTTGGAATTTTGCCCCCACCCATCTGGATGTTCCCGGCAATATTTTGATCCAGTCGGAGAATATGGCAACGTCTCTGGCGGTGCTGTCTGTTCACCTCCAGGCACAGATCAAGGAAGAAAAGGAAGCCAATAAAT
>JAXJVC010000408.1:0-9904 GCA_036308745.1 Oscillospiraceae bacterium
CGTATCCAGCTTGGAAGGCTGGTGTTCTACCATTGAACTACACCCGCGAATCCCTTTTGCCTGTCTGATTCAGCCCTAGGATTTTACCATAATTATTCCCCGTTGTCAAGGCCGAATTTCAAGAATCTCCGGGATATTTTTGTAAATCACATCTGCTACCGCGCCTTCAGCGCAGGGACACACGGTTTCGTACCGATCCGCAATGGCTCCGTCGGCAGGACAGTAGCTGTAGTCCGCCTCGTCCATCATGGTCAGGTCGTTCCGTTCATCGCCTACGCAGACCAGGATCTTCCGGCCCAGCTTCTTCAGAAGCTCCCGGGCGGCAGTTCCCTTGGATACGCCGGGGGCCTGGAAGTCGATGATCCGGGGTGCGACCCGAATGACCTGCATCTTGCCCTGATAGGTTTCCCGGAGTGCGGCTTCCACCTCGTCAACGCGGGCGATCTCCTCGGGGGTACCGCTGAACAGGTGGGAGACGTTGGGTTCCCGGATCTTGCCGTAGACACTCATTTTGATAAAGGGTCCGATGTCCTGACCCAGCTCGGCAATGCGCCAGGCGCAGCTGTTCTTTACGCTGAATTCCACCCAGTCCGGGTTATCCTGGAAGATGTTGTGGGCGTCAAAGCCCTGGATTTCCACGGTCATGTCGGGGTAATCCCGGATGGTTCTGCGCAGAACCTCCTCCATGTTCAGGTCGATAAGGTGACAGAAGATGAAAGCCTTCTTCTCCAGATCGTAGGCGGCAGAGCCGTTGTACAGCAGCAGCGGGGCGTTGACTGGCACGACGTCCCGGAATACCTTGGTCATCGGCACACTGCGGCCGGTATTCACCGTGAATGCACCGCCGTTATCGATAAAGTACCGAATAGCCTCAATATTTCGCTGGGGAACCGTGGAATCCGGCGCAGTGAGGGTGCGGTCAAAGTCCGCAGTCAGCAGAATGTCGGAAAACAGCGCCATAGCAAGGCTCCTTTCTCTTTAGGAATCATCCCATTTTTTCAAGTTTTGCGATCACATCTTCAAAATACTTGGGCAGGGGTGCAAAGACCATCACAGGCCGGCCGTCCCGGGGATGGCGGAAGCACAAGGCCCCTGCGTGGAGACACTGGCTGTCCTGGCCCAGTTCGGGCTTCTTGCGGCCATAGACCGTGTCGCCCAGAATGGGGTGGCCGATGTGTGCCATATGGACCCGAATCTGGTGGGTGCGGCCGGTTTCCAGACGGCACCGGATGTGGGTATAGCCCCGGTAGCGCTTCACCACTTCCCAGTGGGTCACGGCGTTCTTGGAATTCCGCTCGATGACGCACATCTTTTTCCGGTCGCTGGGATGGCGGCCAATGGGGGCATCCACAGTGCCGCTGTCCTCCCGGAAAGAGCCGCAGACGATAGCCTCATAGGTTCTGGCCATGGTATGGTCCTTGAGCTGGGAAGCCAGCATGGTGTGGGCCAGATCGTTTTTCGCCACCGCCAAAAGGCCGGAGGTATCCTTGTCGATGCGGTGGACGATGCCCGGCCGCAGTTCGCCGTTGATACCGGAAAGGTCGTCTCCCATAGCATATAAAAGGCCATTTACCAGGGTGTCGTCCTGATGTCCGGCGGCGGGATGGACCACAAGGCCCTTGGGCTTGTTGATGACCAGCACGTCTTCATCTTCGTATACGATATCCAACTGCATTTGCGTGGGGCGAATGTCCACTTCCTTGGGCTCAGGGATGGTATATTCCACGCTGTCGCCTATATTCAGTTTGTCATTTTTCTTGCCAGGCTTGCCGTTGCGCCTTACCTGGCCCTCCTCAATGAGTCTCTGGGCGGCACTGCGGCTTAAACCTTCGGCGCACCGGGCCAGAAAGGCATCCAGCCGTTCCCCGGGAATATCGGCATAAAGTATCATAGGATCTCCTAAAAACCGTAATGTCATTGCAATGACAGCTTATTTCTTCTCTTCCTTCCAGAATTCCTTATTGAACAGAAACAGGGAAACCATCAGCAGGATGCACCCGCAGGTAATGAAGCAGTCAGCCACATTGAACACCGGGAACTCGATGAAGGTGGTCTCGATCATATCCACCACATAGCCTAGCCGGACCCGGTCGATCATATTACCCAGACCGCCCCCGTAAACCGCCGCGATGCACCACCGCTCCAGCTTGGAGAAGGGCATGGGCTTTTTGAAATACTCATAAAGGATGGCCCCGGTGAACACGATGAACACAATAGCAAACAGCCACTGCTGTCCCTCAAAGGAGGAGAAGGCCGCGCCGGTATTGCGCACATAGGTCAGCTGCAGAAGGCCGGGGATGAAGGGAATGTCGGCGAAGAGTTCGATATTCGCCACGGTCAGATACTTGGTTACCTGATCCAAAACCACAATGGCAATGGAAAACAGGGTATAATAAAGAAAAGCCATGGTATTTTCCTCCTGTTTGTTGCTTTTTATGATACCATGCAGGAATAGGAAAGTCAAATAAATGAAGTAAGCTTTATCCTTCCCCGTGAGCGCAAGCTCCTTCATGTCCGAAGGACACTTCATGGCGCAGCCGCTTCATTTGCCGCAGGCAAACTTCATTTGTCGGCTTTGCCGACAAAAAAAGCACCCGCTTACGCAGGTGCATTTTCAAACCCGCCCCGAGTATTCCCAGAGCAGTGCTACTAGAGCCTACCTTATTTTGCCGCAAAGCGGTCAGCGTCCTGCCGGAACTGCAGGAATTCTTCCTCGGTGCATTCCAGCATAGCAGTAAGGGGAAAGTGGAAGTTCAGGCAGAACATTTCCATAAAGCTTTTGCCGTTGACCTGGTGATGGGAATTGCCCACCTTTATGGGAAAGGCACGGGAAGTTGCCAGGGACACAAAGTCCAGCACATCCTGAACGGAAGTTAACCGTATATCAAATTCCCTCATATCTTTCCCCCATACTGTACAAACATTCATTTTTCGTGTATAATGGGGGATGATCCAGGATCGACTCCAGCTTCCTCCGTCTTCTGTGGATAAACAACATTATAGCAGTTTTTCGGGAAATTGCAATTGTCGGTTTGGACGATTAACACAAAATCTGATATTCATTATTGGTGGTTTTAACAATGAAGTTTGCCTTTTTTACCCTTGGCTGTAAGACAAATCAATATGAGACCCAGGCTATGGAGCATTTTTTAACGGAACAAGGCCATGAGATTGGGCATTTCGACGAGGAATGTGATGGATATATCGTGAATACTTGTTCGGTCACCGCTGTGGCGGACAAGAAAAACCGGGCTGTAATCCGCCGATGCCGCAGGGAAAATCCCCAGGCTGTCATCGGTGTCTGCGGCTGCTATTCCCAGCACGCCCCGGAGGAGGTCCGGGCGCTGGGCATCGATGTGATCGGCGGCAGCGGCGGCCGGGAGGAATTTATCGCCATGATGCTCTCAGCGCTGGAAAGCCGGGAGCATCAGGAAAAGCTGGACAATGCCCTGCGCCGCCGGGAATTTGAGGTACTGCCCGCCGGCGGTCTGGAGGAACGAACCCGGGCCATGCTGAAGGTCCAGGACGGCTGTGTGAATTTCTGCACCTATTGCATCATCCCCTACACCCGGGGACCTGTCCGCTCTGCCCCCCTGGAGGTAGCTGTTGCCCAGGCAAAGGAGCTTGCCGCCCGGGGCTACCGGGAGATCGTGGTAACAGGCATCGAGATCGCCAGCTGGGGCGTGGACCTGCCGGGAAAGCCTGAGCCTGCCCTGCTGATTGAGCAGGTTGCCCAGGCTGTGCCGGAACTCCGGGTGCGGCTGGGCAGTCTGGAGCCCCGGATCGTCACAGAGGAATTCTGCCAGCGAATGGCGAAGCTCCCCAACCTCTGCCCCCAGTTCCATCTGTCCATGCAGTCCGGCTGTGATACCGTTCTTGCCCGGATGAAGCGGAAATACGACACTGCCCGGTATTTTGAGAGCGTTTCCCTGCTGAAACGCCACTTCCCCGGCTGTGCCGTCACCACGGATATGATCGTGGCCTTCCCCGGGGAGACGGAGGAGGAATTTGCAGAAAGTCTTTCCTTTATCCGCAGGTGCGGCTTTGCGGATATGCACATCTTCCCCTACTCCCGCCGCCCGGGAACGCCTGCGGACAAAATGCCTGGCCAGCATAACAACGCCACCAAGGAAGCCCGAAGCAAGGCCGCCATCGCTGTGGCGGAGGAAATGAGCAGGGAATACCGGGAGTCCCTGATCGGAACTAACCTGGAAGTGCTGTTCGAGGAACAGGACGGAGAATATTTCACCGGTCACGCCCCCAATTATGTGAAGGTCTACGCAAAAGGCGAAAATCTCCATAACGAAGTGCGCAATGTCACCGTCACCGCAGTTTATCAAGACGGCGTGATGGGGGAAATTGGATAACCCACCGACGCAGGAGCGCCAAGGCTCCCGCGCCAGAATAACCCACAACAATTCCCCTTGCAATGAAAATTTTCCCATGCTATAATATTTTTTAGCGATTTTTGGAGGTTTCCTTATGAAAACCCTGCTTCATATCTGCTGTGCGCCCTGCGCGAACCAGCCCATTGAAGTCCTGCGCACCGATGGGCTGGAGGTGACAGGCTTCTGGTACAACCCCAACATCCACCCGGTCACCGAATACCGGGCCCGGCGCAACTGCGTGGAAGGTTACGCCCAGGAAATCGAACTGCCCCTGATCATGAAAAACGATTACGCCCTGCGGCCCTTTGTGCGGATGGTGGCCGACGATATCGCCCACCGCTGCGGCAAGTGCTATGAGATGCGCCTGTTTGAAACGGCAAGGCAGGCCGCCGAGGGCGGCTTCGACAGCTTCACCTCTTCCCTGTTCATCAGCCCCTATCAGAACCACGAGCTGATGCGGGAGGTGGCAGAGCGGGCCGCAAGTGAGTATGGCGTGCAGTTTCTGTACCGGGATTTCCGTCCCTATTTCAAGGACGGCCAGAATTTCGCCCGGGAGCATGGCTTCTATATGCAGAAATACTGCGGCTGTGTCTTCTCGGAGGAAGAACGGTATATCAAGGCGAAAAAGCTGATTCCCTAAAACCTTCCCCTCGGGGGGAAGGTGGCGCGAAGCGCCGGATGAGGGGTCTGCGTCCCTTTGGAGGTATCCAATGGAGAAAAACGAGGAAATGACCCGGCATGCCCGGGAACTTCGAAAAAATATGACCAATGAGGAAAGTACCCTTTGGTTCCAATACCTGCGTAGATATCCTGTTCAATTTCGCCGTCAATGCGTGCTGGGTAATTATATTGTCGATTTTTACTGTGCAAAAGCCCGGTTGGTGCTGGAATTGGATGGATCCCAACACTACGAGCCAAAACAACAGGCGCAAGATTCCCAGCGAACACAATATCTGGAATCTCTAGGCTTGCGCGTATTGCGATTCAGCAATGCGGATATTAATCAAAACCTCCGGGGCGTCTGTCAGGCAATTGACTTAACTGTCCAGGAACGGTATCAGGACGGGCCTGTCCCTGAAGGGGTAGGCCGCCGCGCATTTACTACTTATCATAAATCCGGGGCTCAGACCCCTCATCCGCCCCCTTCGGGGGCACCTTCCCCCCAAGGGGAAGGTTCTCAGAATGGAGGAACTATGTCTAATTTTGAATTTTCCGTACCCTGTCTGTTTGGCCTGGAGGGCCTGGCAGGCGATGAACTGCGGCGGCTGGACATCGAGAACGTCCGGGTCGAAAATGGCCGCGTCCTGTTTTCCGGCGATGCACGGGCTATGGCCAAGGCCAATATCTGCCTGCGCACCGGCGAGCGGGTGCTCCTGGTGCTGGCGGATTTCAAGGCAACCACCTTTGAAGAGCTGTTCCAGGGCGTTTACCGCACCAATCTGGAGGATTTCATCCCCAAGGACGGCAATTTCCCTGTGAAGGGCCACTGCCTGAACAGCCAGCTCATGTCCGTACCCGACTGCCAGGCCATCGTGAAAAAGGCCGCTTCCAAGCGGCTGGGCGAAAAGTATGGCGTTTCCTGGCTCCCTGAGACTGGTGCCAAGTACCAGCTCCAGTTTTCCATTATGAATGACCGGGTCCAGCTGTATCTGGACACCTCCGGCCCTGGACTCCACAAGCGGGGCTACCGGGCCGTGGGCAACGACGCTCCCCTCCGGGAAACTTTGGCCGCCGCCATGGTCCAGCTTACCCGCTACCGGGGCCGGGACTTCGTCTGGGACCCCTTCTGCGGCTCCGGCACCATCCCCATCGAAGCCGCCCTCATCGCCCGGAACAAGGCCCCCGGTATGTACCGCCGGTTCGCCGCCGAGGCATTTTCCTGGGTGGAGCCCGGCATCTGGGGTGACGTCCGCACCGAGGCCAAGGACAAGGAGTTCAACGGCAAGTATCAGATTTTAGGCTCCGACAATGACCCCAAGTGCATCTCCCTCTCCATTTCCAATGCCCGGAAGGCCGGCGTGGCAGACTGCATCTCCTTCCGTGACGGCGATGCCACTAAAATGGACCTGCCCGCCCAAGCCGGCGTCATCATCTGCAACCCTCCCTACGGCCAGCGGATGATGGAACAGCAAAGCGCCCAGCGGCTCTACGCCGCCTTCGGCAAGCACATCCGCTACGCCGACGGCTGGAAAAAGTATATCATCACCTCCGAGCCGGAATTCGAGCATTATTTCGGCAAGCGGGCCGATAAAAAGCGCAAGCTCTATAACGGCATGATCAAGTGTGATTACTATATGTTTACGGAGAACAAGCGGAAGAAGTAAACAAATTAGGAATGAGGAGTTAGGCATTTAAGTTATCCTGCCTGGATTCCTGGTATTGAAAAGAGAAAAAGTACGGAATTGGGTGTAATACACGAGGAAACAAGAATTCCTCATTCCTAACTCCTAATTCCTCACTGACCGGAGGTCATCCTATGAAGCACCTATTCATCATCAATCCCGCGGCGGGCAGTCGGAACCGCACGGAGCAATACAGCGAAACGATCCACAAAATCTGCCGGGCCCGGAAGCTCAGCTACGAGATCCGGGTCTCCACCGCTCCCGGTGAATGCACCCGCATCGCCCGGGAAGCCTGCCAGGAAGGCGAAGAGCTGCGGCTCTATGCCTGCGGCGGCGACGGCACCCTGAACGAAGTGGTAGCCGGCGCGGCAGGCTTCGAAAATGCCGCCGTCACCGTGTACTCCGGCGGCAGCGGCAACGACTTTGCCAAGCTCTTTGACGATCCCAAGGCCTTCTTCGACCTGCACCGCCTGCTGGATGCCGAGGAAGCCACCTTCGATCTTATCAAGTGCAACGATGACTACGCCCTGAATATCTGCTGTGTGGGTCTGGATGCCCGAATCGGCAACGATGTGGCCAACTACAAGCGCCTTCCCCTGCTCCATGGTTTCCGGGCCTACGCCGCTTCCACGGTGGTGAATATCATCCGGGGCATTGCGGAGCATTATGTGGTGGAAGTCAACGGCGAGACCATTGACGGCGAGCAGACCTTTGTGTGCGTCTGCAACGGCCGGTACTACGGCGGCGGCTTCAACCCCGTCCCCGAGGCCGATCCCTCCGACGGCAAGCTGGATGTGCTGCTGGTGAAAAAGCTGAACCGCAGCCAGATCCCCGCCATCATCGGCAAGTATAAGGATGGCCGTTATAAGGAACTGGGCCACATCGCCACCTATTACCAGACTGACAGCATCACCATCCATTGCGACAAAGTCACTCCCATCAACCTGGACGGCGAGATCCGCATGGCCCAGACTGTGGAAATGAAGATCGCCAAAGAAAAGCTTCGCTTCTTCTATCCCAAGGGCCTGACTTGGAAGAAAGTGGATGCAAAGCTTCAAAATATTACATAGAACGGCATAAAATCGGAGATTTTATTTCCAGACCTTGATATTTTCCGAATTTCGGTGTATACTTGACCACAAGCCGTTTTATATGCAAACGCGCATACATAATAAAGGAGGAACCTAATATGGCATTTTTTGACAGACTGACTAAGACCGTCACCGAAGCCAGCCAGAAGACCCTGGCAAAGACCAAGGAGCTGGCCGATACTTCCCGCTTGAGCGTCATGATCGCCGAGCAGGAGCGTATCGCTAACAACCAGTATCTCGAGATCGGCAAGCTGTATGTCTCCACCCATAAGGACAATTATGAGGAGGACTTTTCCGGCATGATCGCTGCCATCGCAGATGCGGAAGCAAAGATCCGTGACTACAAAAAGCAGATCCAGGACATTAAGGGTGTCCAGCGTTGTGAGAACTGCGGCGCTGAAGTTCCCAATGGCTCCGCATTCTGCAGCTCCTGCGGCGCTGCAATGCCCAAGAACGTTGTTGCTGAGCCCACCGATGTTGTCACCGTGGAGCCTGCAGCTGAAGCTGCCGACTTTGTGACCGTCGAGCCTGCGGCTGAGACTGCCGACTACGTAACCGTGGAGTAAAAAATTATGGGTTTCCGTACTGCGTGCGGAAACCCAATTATTAAGAGAGGTAATTTCTATGCAAAAGACAAAACTTGGTATTTCTGTTGGTCTGCTGGGCGCAGCTCTGTATTTCATGGGCCTGTTCAGCGGATATATGGTCACCGTCCTGCTGGCCGGCTATGTCCTGATGTTTGAGGAAAACACCTGGCTGAGAAAGGCTGCTGTGAAGGCCGTTGCTGTCATGGTGCTGTTCTCCCTGGCAAGCGCCGTTGTGAATCTGATTCCCAACGCCATGAACCTGATCGACGCCATTGTTTCCATTTTGGGCGGCCACTTCTACATTGCCTTTATTTCCAATCTGGTTAGTGCTGTTGTCACCGCTCTGAACCTGCTGCAGAAGCTGGTGATGCTGGGTCTGGGTCTGGCTGCCCTGAGCCAGGGAACCATCGCTGTTCCTGTGGTTGACAAGCTGCTGGATAAGTACATGGACTAAAACCAATCTACATAGAAAACGGACGGCTGATGCCGTCCGTTTTTCAGTCCATATCAGGCATATACACATTGATGTCCACGTTGCCTTCGATGCCGGGAACTCTGCCCCGGTCGGTATACTGCCACATTTCCACCTTATAAGGGTAGGTCATCCGATCCTGGTACAGCGCCAGCCAGAAGGGGTAGTCCTCCAGCTCTGTCAGGTGCATCAGCCGGGTGGACTGGAACCAGTTGAAATAGATCATGGGGGTGTAGCCCTTTTTGGTCATCACATCGCAGAAGTGAAGCTGGATGTCCGTCAGGGTCCGGGCGTCCATGTTTGCTGTGCGGGCGGTATCCGTGGGGATCTCCCAGTCCAGGATGATGGGCATATCCAGTTCATAGTCCCCCAGGATCTCCAGCATATAGTCAATCTCTTCGTCGGCTTCCTTGATGTTCAGGGCCTGAGAGAAGAAATACGCACCGATGGGCAGGCCCACTGCCGTGGCCTCCTCCAGATTCTTCTTGGCAAATTCGTCCTCCACCAGCTTGCCCGCCTTACCGTAGCCCCGGTAGCCCAGGCGGATGATGGCAAAGCGGATGCCGGAATCCTTCACCTGCTGCCAGTCGATGTCCCCCTGGAAAGCGGAAACGTCGATACCGGGGTAGCTCTCCTGTCGGGAACACAGCAGGTAATTGTTGGGATTATACTGAAAATCGAAGCGTCCGTAGGGATTCAGCTCCGGAGGGATGGTAGGCTCGGTTTCCGGTTCCGTCTCCCCGGTGGGGTCCTCCGGGTCCTCCGGTGGCCGGGTAGGCAGGGTGACAGGGGCGTCGTTCACATGGTTCTGGTGGATCAGAAACTGAGGGTCCTGCTCCTCCTCAAAATGGGGGATGCACAGCACCACCATGACAAGCAGCAGCGCGCCGCAAAGCAGGGCGATGACCCCCAGGACCCACTCTGCCCGAATATCCTGCAGGCGGATGGCTTTCTTTTGAGAAACGGCCTGCTCCTCAGTATCTTCCAACACCAAAGTCTCGGTCTCCTGTTCGGTCAGTTCTTC
>JAXJVC010000409.1:0-1861 GCA_036308745.1 Oscillospiraceae bacterium
CTTCATTGTAGTGATGGCCGCTGGCAGAGGTGTAGTTGTCCCTGTAGCTGGTACCGCAGTTATTACAGGTGTAGGTGGTATAGCCCTGATCCGTGCAGGTGGGCTTAGTCACCACGGACTTGTAATCGTGACCCAGAGCAGCCGTGATATCGCTCTGATAGGTGTCACCGCAGGTGCTGCAGCGGTAGGTGGTATAACCGCCGGTGGTGCAGGTGGGAGCAATCACGGTAGCCTTATAGTTGTGACCCAGGGCTGCCGTATTGTTTCCGGTGTAGCTGCCGCCACAAATGCTACAGGTGTAGGTGGTATAGCCACCGGAAGTGCAGGTGGGGGCGGTAACTTTCGCAGTGTAATTGTGTCCGGTGGCTGCCAGGGACTCCGTATAGGAATCGCCGCAGGTCTTACAGGTATAGGTCTTGACACCGGCAGAGTCACATCCGGGAGCGGTGGTGATCACAGAGGTGTACTTGTGACCCAGGGCTGCCGTTTCGTTAGCCTTGTAGGTATCACCGCAGGTCTTACAGGTGTAAGTGGTGTAACCCTTCCCGGTACAGGTGGCGGCAGTTACCTTGGAGCTGTAGCTGTGACCGCCAGCCGGAATGGTTTCGGTGTACTGATATCCGCAATAACTACAAGTATAGGTCTTGATGCCGGAAGCGGTACAGGTGGCAGCGGTGGTCACCTTGGAAGCGTAGCTGTGTTCGCAGCGATCTTCCAGAACCTGCAGATAAGTGTACTCGCCGCTCATAGAATAGTTGCGGTTACCCACATAGTCAAACACCAGATCCTTGCCGTTCAGCCAGTCGGAGGTGGTATTCAGATTGGTCGTACCGTTGTAGGAATTGTTCATAGGGCCGATCTCCGAACCGTCCACATAGAGATAGACCATGTTGGAGCCATCGGAGGCGACCTTGTTGCTCAGCCGATAGGTATGCTTTTCAGTGCCGTCGATGCCGTAATCATCCAGATTAATGCCGCAGTTGGCATGACGGGTTCCGTCATGGGCGCCCAGGAAGATCAGGTTCGTGTGGTAGCGGAACAGGAAGGGGGCATTGGGATTTCTGCCGCCCTCTGCCGCAGAAAGCAGGAAGACGCTGGAGGTGTTTCCCTCAGACTGCCATTCGATGCTCCACTGACGGTCATGCATCAGCTTCACAGCCTTATCCAGACGGAAGCAAGCAGAGGTGTAGGTGCTGCCGGAAACGCTGCCGTTATAAATAGTGGGGACATTCTCAGTGTAGTTACCGCCGGTCACGGAGGTGAGGTTGTCATTTTTACTTTCCCAGCGATAGATGTTGGAGGGGGCTGCGGGGACACCGTCTGCCCAGACCTGCAGATAATCCAGCTGGCACTGATTCAAAGGATTATCAAAGGTACCCTGATAGCAGAAAGTGAAGTCCTTGCCGGTGACCCAGTCAATTTTTTTGTTCTGGTCGGACAGACCGATGTAATAGTTGTTCATAGCGCCCAGCTGCTTACCGTCAACACTCAGGTAGACCAGATTGTAGCCGTCGGGATCAATCTTGTTGGTCAGGCGGTAAACGTGTTCCTCAAGGCCGTTGATGCCGTGATCCGAGAGCTTGACACCGTAGTTGTTGTGCTGGGTTCCGTCATAGTAACCCATGGAGATGAAGGTGCTGTTCTGGAAACGGAAAATGTAAGGTGCATCGACGGTGGTACTGGTTCTGCCGCCGTGAAGCATCATGGCACCGCCGGCAAAGCTGCCGGAGGATTTCCACTCCACTACCCAGGGCTTATCATGCTTCAGCACGACACCGCGGCTCATGTGGTAAACACTTTCAGCCATGGTATTGTCGGTCATGTAACCGCCGATTCGGATCGGATTGTTAAAGGTGTTGCC
>JAXJVC010000410.1:0-2977 GCA_036308745.1 Oscillospiraceae bacterium
AGGTGATGGACTCGTAGTTGTCGCCGCCGCCGGCGCCGGAGGCCTTCTCCAGGCAGCGCTTGATGTTGTCGTTGGGCATATTAGCGGCCTTGGCCTTGGTAATGACGGTAGCCAGGCGGGAGTTGTTGGCGGGATCGGTGATGCCGCCGCCTTCCTTCACGGCTACGATCAGCTCCTTGGCAATCTTGGTGAAGGCTGCTGCACGCTTGGCGTCTTGTGCGCCCTTGGTTTTCTGAATGTTATGCCATTTGGAATGTCCGGACATATTTATTTCTTCCCTTCGTAAAGTGGTCTATTAAAAATTCCTACCTATTTTAGCAGACCGAACCGGAAAAATCAATAGAATTTCATGCATTCCCGGTGGTTTGTGGAAAATTTGACCGTAATGCTGGGGAATGCGGCCTGAAGTTTGACAGCCAGGACGGGCATGGCGGGATTTTCCGTGTGGAAATGGCCTGCGTCAATGAGATTCAGGCCCAGTTCAAAAGCGGTACGGAACTGGTTATACTTCACATCCGCGGTGACGAAGGTGTCGCAGCCTGCTGCAACCACCTCCTCGATGCCACCTGCGCAGGAACCGCCGCCAACAGCGACCTTTCGGACAGGTTTTCCACCATCCACATAGCGAAGGCCCTCGCAGTGGAGATTTTCTTTCACGGAGGAGAGAAATTCGGTAAGAGGCTGCTCCTTTACGATGCCGCTGCGAAGCAGGCCGTAGGGGTGGCCCTGGGTATCGGTGCCTTCAGGGGTAATGACCTGGACCTCCTCCAGACCAAGGGTATGGGCCAGTACATCGTTGATACCGCCGGGTGCCAGGTCCAGATTGGTGTGGGCATTGATGGCGGCGATACCGTTTTCAATGAGGGCCAGAAGATTCCGCCCGGTCTCCGTGTCCTCGCTGACGGACAGGAGAGGGGAGCCGAAAATCAGGGGATGATGGGTTACGATCAGGTCAGCCTTTTCCTCGATGGCTTCATCGATAACGTTGCGGAAGGGGTCCAGGGCGACAAGAATTTTTGACACTTCCTTGTCCTTCCTGCCGCACAGCAGGCCCACGTTGTCCCAGTCCTCCTTCATATAGGGGGGCGCGATGGTTTCGGTGTATTGTAAAATGTCAGCTACGGTTGGCATTTTGTAATTCCTCCAGGATCATTTTGTATTCCTCATACCGCTCGCCGCCGGTGCGTGCGAGCCCCTCCACGGCAGTCTGGATGCCCTCGGTGACCCGGGCCAGGAAAGCGGGGAACAGGGGGGAGTTACTTGCGCGCAGGGCGGGGGTGATGTAATACTCCCCGCCGGAGAGGGTCTCCCCGGGAGCATAAACCACCTCCATGATGGGATAGATAAATCTGCCGTCCTGGGCCAGGGTCTCCCGGCGGATGGCATAACCGTTGGCGTAAAGGTATTTCCGTAGCTCCGGGCGCTTAGACTGGCACTGGAGAATCAGACGGTATTTTTCGTTTTTCAGCCAGGGGGCGGCATCCAGAATGGACATCATGGTATCCGCGCCCATACCAGCGCAGACCAGGGTATCAAAATCCCGGGGGATATTGCGGACACCGTCGGAAAGGTAGAAGGACATTTTCTCCTTCATGCCGAATTTTACGGCATTGTGCAGGGCGCTTTGCAGAGGGCCTTCTGCCACATCTGAGGCGATGATGCTTTTTGCAACGCCAGATTGGAGCAGGTGGATGCCAAGGTAGCCGTGGTCACAGCCCACGTCCGCCACCCGGTCACCGGGGGCCACAAAGGATGCGCAGGCCAGCAGGCGGTTGGAAAGGGGGAGCTTCATGTGGTTTCCTCCATAAAAACAGAAATGCCATCCCGGCGTGGACCGGGATGGCATAGCCGGTGAACTTATTTCTTCTCAGCTTCGGCAGCCTCGTAGGCCTCCAGGAAGTGGTTCAGCTGAGCCAGGAAGGGCTCGCAGTCCACGCCGTGGACCATGCAGGCTTCCTCAACGGTCTCGCCCCGGGAAGAGGGGCAGCCCAGGCAGTGCATGCCGATGGCAAAGAACAGAGGTGCGGCCTGGGGTGCGATGTCCAGAACGTCACCGATGATGGTTTCTTTTTCAATTTTAACAGCCATGTTAATGACCTCCTATTTGTTTCTTTGGCTATTATAACCGTAGTTTGTAGAAAAAACAAGAGGGAAATCAAATGAAATGCAGAATGCAAAATGCAGAATGCAGAATGGAGCGCACGGGAAGGGCAGTCCGACCTGCATTGACTGAGCAAACCCGAGATACATAATGCGAAATATGAAAAAATATGAGATATAAGGTTTCGTCAACGTTAACGTTTCGGAATCTTAATATCTCATATCTTATAACTTATAACTCAGGTTTCAGGTTCGTCCTTCTGATACTCCAGAATATCTCCCGGCTGGCAGTTCAGGGCCTGGCAGATAGCTTCCAGGGTGGAGAAGCGGATAGCGCTGACCTTGCCGGTTTTCAGCTTGGACAGGTTGACGTTGGAAACGCCAACCTTTTCGGACAGTTCATTCAGAGACATTTTCCGGTCTGCCATGACCCGGTCGAGACGTAAAATAATTGCCATGGTGCGCCTCCTTACACGGTCTCATCGGAAAGCTGCTGCAGTTCTTCGCCGTAGTGGAAGACATAGCTCAGCAGACGCAGGATGCCGAAGCAAACAAGGAAGGTCAGATCCAGCTCGAAGTTGATACCAATGTGGGAGACCAGCGCGGGATTCATCAGATCGGGCAGATTGAAGGCGAAAACGGTCATCACGCCCTCCACGATCTGGGTCAGGTTGAGGAAGATGCCGGCGAAGATGCTGAGGTTGGCCAGCTTCTTCAGGTTGGTGCTGACAGCGTTGTCAAAGGGCTGGCCTTCGGTCATGGGGTGCAGGATAGCACGGATGTAACGGCAAGCCTGACGGCCGATGAACAGGCACACGCTGCCCAGTACCAGGACGACGAGGCCCTGCATATAGGCAAGATCAAAATCGATAACAGC
>JAXJVC010000411.1:0-1779 GCA_036308745.1 Oscillospiraceae bacterium
ACTTCCTCGTGGAGTTTGGTCAGCTCACGGCACAGACTGATGCCCCGGTCGTTGCCGAAGGCCTCTGCCAGGTCCTCCAGGGTGGAGACCAGTTTGTGGGGGGCTTCGTAGAAGATCATGGTGCGCTGTTCCTTTTTCAGGGATTCCAGATGCTCCCGGCGGCTTTTCTTTGCCGTGGACAGAAAGCCCTCGAAGCAGAAACGGCCGGTAGCCTGACCGGAGATACTCAGCGCGGTGATGGCGGCACAGGGGCCTGGAATGGCGCAGACGGTAATGCCCGCGGCGGCGCACTGCTTCACCAGGTCCTCGCCGGGGTCGGAGATGGCGGGACTGCCCGCGTCGGATACCAGGGCGCAGGTTTCGCCTGCCAGGATCCGTTCCACGATCTTATCGCCTTTGAATGCCTTGTTATGCTCGTAGTAGCTGACAAGGCTTTTTTTGATGCCTAAGTGGTTCAGCAGCTTCAGGGATACCCGGGTATCCTCTGCGGCGATGAAGTCCGCCTGTTCCAGAGTCTCCCGGCAGCGGGTGGAGATATCCCCCAGATTGCCGATGGGGGTGGGGACGAGATAGAGCATACCTGCCATTGAAAAAACCTCCTAGGGGTTAAATGTGGAGTTAGGGATTAGGCGTTAGAAGTCAGAAGCTGGGAATGACTCTGCGTGGTAAACACGATTGTGAAAATCAGTGGGAAGGTTGTTGATATCGAAAAGGGCCTGCTCTTCGATCTTCAGGCCCGGTTTGCCGCCTTTTCGGAATTGGAGGAGGATCAGGACGATGGGGCCGTCCGCCTTGTGGCGCAGGAGCAGCAGGCGCTTGGCCTCCAGCTTCTTTTCCGCGCCCCGGGCAATGATCTCCGCCAGCCGTTCCGGGCGGTGGACCAGAAAAAAGTCGCCGCCGTATTTCAGCGCCCAGGCGGCGCTGTGCATCAGATCTGCAAGGCTGCAGCAGTCCTCCCGCCGGGCGGTGGTGAGGCTGCTTGCCGGACCGCCGGAAAAATAGGGGGGATTGGAGATACAGCAGGAAAAATTGCCCGGGGCAAAAAGCCCGGGAACCTGCCGCAGGTCAGCGCATATACTGTGCAAACGCGGCTCCAGAGCGTTGCGGTGGATGTTTTCCAGAGCAGCCCGGTGGGCGCTTTCCTCCAGTTCTACCCCGGTGACGGTGCAGCCGGGGTCTTTTGCGCACAGCATAAGTCCCAGGGTGCCGCAGCCGGAACCCAGGTCAAGCACATGAGCGTTTCGGGGGAGGGCAGCGAAATGCGCCAGCACCATGGAATCGGTGCTGAGGGGAAAGCAGTCGTCGGGCAATTCCAGGGTGATGCCATTGGGTAAATATTCCATGGTTCCTCCAATGTAGAAAATCGGCCTGCGCAATTGCTTGCGCAGGCCAAATCATGGTCTATAGAAGAATTAGCCTTCCTCGATAGCCTCAGTGGGGCACTGATCGGCGCAGGAACCGCAGGAAACGCAGACATCGGCGTCGATGACGTACTTGCCGTCGCCTTCAGAGATAGCCTCAACGGGGCACTGATCGGCGCAGGAACCGCAGGAAACACAAGCGTCGGTAATAATGTAAGCCATGATTATACCTCCATATTTTTTGTAGATAAAGCACGTTATGTATAACGTAGTTATATTCTAGCATGGATTTATGAAAATGCAATCCCTTTTCAAAAAAAGTCAGAATAAATTCATGGGACCGTGGACAGAATTTTCCGAAAAGATGATTCCGGGGAGGGATTTGGTGCGATTGGACACCTTGACAGCGGATATGATC
>JAXJVC010000412.1:0-3176 GCA_036308745.1 Oscillospiraceae bacterium
AGAGATAGCATGAATGCTGCGAGAAAACGATAGGTCATCCCGAGCGGAATGAAATGAAGTCGAGGGATCTTCGCACCGATTTGCCGCTGTGAAGTGTCGGCTGTGCGAAGATCCCTCAACTCGCTTCGCTCCCTCGGGATGACAGATTTGGAGAATCATCCATACGAAAAAATAATTTTGAAAAAATATAATTTCACTCTTGACATATTGTGTGCTACACACTATAATACAGACACACAACAACGTGCGAGGTGATAGTATGAACATCGAAGAAACCGTATCCGGCCTGATGCAGGAGCTGCGGCGGGGAACCTTGATCCTGCTGGTTCTGAGCCAGCTGAAGCAGCCAATGTATGGTTACAGTCTGGTGAAGCAGCTGAACGACCATCAGATCCCCATGGACGCCAACACCCTGTATCCCCTGATGCGCCGTCTGGAAGGACAGGGGCTGCTGGAAAGCCGCTGGGACACCGGCGAGAGCAAGCCCCGGAAATACTACCAGATCACAAAGGACGGTCTGGAAGTGCTGAACAAAACCAGAGAATATTGGAAAATCTTTTCCACGAATGTGGATAATCTGCTGGAGGGAGATAATCATGAATAACAATTTGATCGAACGCTACATTTACGCTGTGACCAAGCGGCTGCCCCATAAGAATCGGGAGGATGTCTCCCTGGAGCTACAGGGCCTGATCGAGGATATGCTGGAGGAACGCTGCCAGGGTACACAGCCCACGGAAAAGGATATCCGGGTGGTGCTGACGGAGTTGGGAACACCCCAGGAGCTGTACGCAAAGTATGATGAGGATGCGGACAAGTGCCTTATTGGTCAGCCTTATTATTCTACATATAAGTTTGTGCTGAAGATCGTGCTGGCGGCTGTTACAGTGGGTATGCTGTTTACCGGTCTGATTTCCCAGATCCTGGAGCCCCGGATGTGGGTGGAAGCTCTCGGCGAGAGCATTTCCCTGCTGGTGGACGGCTTGGTGGGTGCCTTCGGTTTTGTGACGCTGCTGTTTGCCTTTTTCCAGTACAAGGGAATCCGCATCAATGAATCCTATAACCTGGATGAGCTGCCCTCCGTGCCCAAGAAGAAGCAGGAAATCTCCCGGTGGGATGCCATCATCGGTATTGGTTTCGATGTGGTGTTCCTGGCTATCTTCCTGGGCGCACCCCAGCTGCTGGGTATGTACCGGGGCGACGGCAGCGAGATCATTCCCATGTTCAACGTGGCTGCCATCCGGGCAAGCTGGGTGGTGATCGTTCTGTTCGGCGCGCTGGGCATTATCCGGGAAGTGGTAAAGCTGCTGGAGGGCCGGTATAACAAGAAAGTACTGACTGTGACTGTGGTGACGGATGTGTTGTCTGCCGGTCTTGCTATCTGGTGGCTGTCCGGTGCAAATCTGTTCAACCCTGCCTTTGTGGAGAGCATCCTGGCCCAAACCGGAAGAGAGGATGCTGTGGTGATCGGCATCTTTGAGAGATTCCCCCAGTTCTTCTTGGCGGTCATGATCTTTGCCCTGGCAATGGACGTGATCACCACCGTCGTAAAATCCATTGATAAATAACATAACGGCGCATCCCGAAAAAATGGGATGCGCCGTTCTTGTCTTATTGTAAAATTCAGAATGCAGAGTGCAGAATGAGGGGAGGTTCCCTAACTCTGCATTGTGCATTTGCTGTGCAGCCAGCCAAAGGGTTTATCAGACTTCTTTCTTCGCCTGCTTCATGGAAAGGCTGATGCGGTGGCGTTTTTCATCCACACTGAGGACAACGACTTTCACCACGTCGCCTACTTTGACCACCTCGCTGGGGTGGCGCAGGCGGCGGTTACAAACCTCAGAAATGTGGACCAGGCCGTCCTGGTGAACGCCGATATCCACAAATACGCCGAAGTCGATGACGTTGCGCACCGTGCCGGTCAGCTCCATGCCGGGGACCAGGTCCTTCATTTCCAGCACATCCTTGCGCAGGATGGGAGCGGGCAGCTCGTCACGGGGGTCCCGGCCGGGCTTGCTCAGTTCTTTTGCGATGTCCAGCAGGGTGATCTCGCCCACAGTGCATTCTGCCGCAGCCTTTTTTACGCCATAGGTCTCCAGCTTGCCGCAGAGGTCGGAAAGACTGTCGCCCTTCTTGCAGCCCAGAAGGTTCAGCAATGCCCGGGCGGCGGGGTAGGATTCAGGGTGGACACCGGTATTGTCCAGGATCTCCTTGCTTTCGGGGATCCGCAGGAAGCCGGCGCACTGCTCGAAGGCCTTGGGTCCCAGCTTGGGGACCTTCTTCAGCTGGGCGCGGCTGGTGAAGGGGCCGTTTTCCTCCCGGTAGGCCACAATGTTCTTTGCTGTGGTGGCGGTGAGACCGGAGACCTGCTGCAGCAGGCTTCGGGAAGCGGTATTGGCATCCACACCCACGGCGTTGACGCAGTCCTCCACCACGCCGCCCAGGGCGGTATCCAGCTCCTTCTGGGGGCAGTCGTGCTGGTACTGGCCCACGCCGATGGCCTTGGGGTCGATCTTCACCAGCTCCGCCAGGGGGTCCTGGAGGCGCCGGGCGATGGACACGGCAGAGCGGAGATTCACATCATATTCCGGGAACTCCTCTGCCGCCAGGGGAGAGGCGGAGTAGACGGAGGCACCGGCCTCGTTGACAATCATATAGCTGGCCTGGGGGAAGGATCGCAGCAGTTCCACGGTCATGGCTTCCGTCTCCCGGGAGGCGGTGCCATTGCCGATGGCGATGTGCCGCACGGCGTGTTTTTTCATCAGGCCGGAGAGGACGGCGATGGCTTCCTGCTTTTTCTTCTCGCTGAAGGTGGGGTAGACCACGCTGGTTGCCAGCACCTTGCCGGTGGGGTCCACCACAGCCACCTTGCAGCCGTTGCGGTAGCCGGGGTCCAGACCCATGGTGACGAAGCCCTTCACGGGGGGCTGCATCAGCAGGGGCTTCAGGTTCAGGGCAAAATTGTGGATCGCGCCTGCGTAGGCACGGTCGGAAAGCTCACTGCGCACCTCCCGCTGGATGGAGGGGAAGATCAGCCGCTCGTAGGCATCCTCAGCGGCGGCACGGACGAAGGCGGACACCTGCAGGGTGGGCTTCAGGGCAGCCCGGCATACCAGAGCCGCGCCTTCATTGCCCACAAGTGCCACATTGGGCTTCAGGACCTCCTCCTTTTCGCC
>JAXJVC010000413.1:0-6677 GCA_036308745.1 Oscillospiraceae bacterium
TCCTGAAGTCTGGCATTACTCCCGTTGTCTGCATCAACCGCTTCTACACCGATACCGACGCTGAGATCGCTCTGCTGAAGAAGCTGTGCGCTGAGCGTGGTGTCCGCTGCGCCGAGTCCAACCACTGGCGTTTCGGCGGCGAAGGCGCTGCTGAGCTGGCTCAGGTCGTTGTCGAGGCTTGCGAGACCAAGAACGAAGTTAAGTTCCTGTACGATCTGGAGATGCCCCTGCGTGAGCGCGTTGAGCGGATCGCTAAGGAAGTCTACGGCGCTGACGGCGTTGACTGGGCTCCTCTGGCTGTCGAGAAGGCTAAGCGCTTCGAGTCCGATCCCAAGTACGCTGACTACTGCACCATGATGGTCAAGACCCACCTGTCCCTGTCCGATGATCCCACCAAGAAGGGTGTTCCCACCGGCTGGCGGCTGTTCGTCCGCGACATCCTGGAGTACGGCGGCGCTAAGTTCCTGTGCCCCATGGCTGGTACCATCTCCATGATGCCCGGTACCGCTGCTGACCCCGCTTACCGCCGCGTCGACGTGGACACCGAGACCGGCAAGGTTTCCGGCCTGTTCTAATTACTGACCCTGAAAGCACAGGCGGCAAACCGCCTGTGCTTTTCCAGGTTACATCCATTCCTGCCCGGCGGGGTCATGACCCCGCCCTACAATACTATTTTTAGGAGATACATACCTATGGATATGACTATGGAATCCTGCCGCAAGTTTGTGGAAGTTCTGGCATCCGACGCTCCCGCTCCCGGCGGCGGCGGTGCAGCAGCTCTGGTGGGCGCCATTGGCACCGCTCTGGGCAACATGGTCGGTTCTCTGACCGTTGGCAAGAAGAAGTACGCTGCTGTTGAGGAGGAGATCATCGCCCTGAAGGCAAAGTGCGATGCCCTGCAGGTAGAGCTGCTGAATCAGGTCGAGGCTGACGAAGTGAACTTCCTGCCCCTGGCAAAGGCCTACGGCATCCCCAAGGATGACCCCAACCGTGACAAGATCATGGAAGAAGCCACCATCATTGCCTGCTCCACTCCTATGAAGATCATGGAGCTGTGCTGCGAGGCTATTGATCACATCGCTGTCTTCGCCGCTAAGGGCAGCCGTCTGGCTGTTTCCGATGCCGGCTGCGGCGCTGTGTGCTGCAAGGCCGCTCTGCAGGCCGCATCTCTGAACGTGTTCATCAACACCAAGACCCTGAAGAACCGGGACGTGGCTGAGGAGATGAACCGGAAGGCAAACCTGATGCTCAACAAGTACTGCCAGCTGGCTGACGAGATCTTCAACGAGGTCAAGGCCGGATTTGGCCAGTAAATATCGTGTCATTGTGAGGAGGGCGAAGCCCGATGTGGCAATCCCCTCCATCGACAATGGGCATGATCAGGGAGATTGCCACGCCAGTCTGCGGACTGGCTCGCAATGACAGTATTATTTTACTTTACATATAATTTGGAGGAAACTTACTATGGCAAAGAGACTGCTGGGCAAGGAAGTCAACGAGGCTCTGGTTGCTGCGCTGCAGGGCCGTACCGCCGCACTGCGGGAGAAGGGTGTTGTTCCTACCCTGGGCATTGTTCGTATGGGTGAAAACCCCTCTGACCTGAGCTACGAGAAGGGCGCTACCAAGCGTGCTGAGGAAGTTGGCGTTGCCGTCAAGAACTTCGTTCTGCCCGAAAATGCCACCAAGGAAGAACTGCTGGCTGTGATCGATCAGGTCAATGCTGACGATTCCATCCACGGTGTTCTGATGTTCCGTCCTCTGCCCAAGCACCTGAAGGCAGACCAGGACGAGATCTGCAACCGTCTGGATCCCAAGAAGGACGTGGACTCCATGACCCATATGTCCAACGCCGGTGTTTTTGAGGGCCAGGACCTGGGCTACGCCCCCTGCACCCCCGCTGCCTGCATGGAGATCCTGGATCACTACGGCATCGATTGCAAGGGCAAGAATGCCGTTGTGATCGGCCGCTCTCTGGTTGTCGGTAAGCCCGCTGCCATGATGCTGATGGCAAAGAACGCTACCGTTACCATCTGCCACACCCGCACCGTCAACACTGCAGAGATCTGCAAGAACGCCGACATCATTGTCACCGCAGCCGGTGTGCTGAATTCTCTGACCGCTGACTTCGTCCGTCCCGGCCAGATCGTCATCGACGTTTCCATGAACTGGAACCCCGAGAAGATCACCACCAAGGGCAAGGGCGGTATGTCCGGCGACTGCGTCTTTGACGAGGTTGAGCCCATTGTTGAGGCCATCACTCCCGTTCCTGGCGGTGTTGGTGCTGTTACTACCTCCGTGCTGATGAAGCACGTTGTTGAGGCTGCTGAGAAGATCTGATCGACAGACTTCCCTCTGAGGGGAGCTGTCAGCGAAGCTGACTGAGGGGTGGGTCTGCTGAACGATCACCCCACCCCTCCGAGCCGCCTTTGGCGGCCCACCTCCCCCTCCAAGGGGAGGCATATCCCCCTTCTGCATGACTGACGGATTTGCGGATTACCGCAGGGGAGTGCAGAAGCGTAAACGCCGACCGTCTGGGCAGTTCAGTTTTGCTGAATTGCCCAGTTTTGCCCTTTTTAGGGGAGATTTGGGTAAAAAAACTGGACTTTGGACTTTGTATGTGATAGGATTATCATGCAAGAATTACCAAAGAGGTGTGTTATGAAGAAAATTAAGAACCTTTCTGAAGGCGAATTCCTGAAGCTGTTCTTCGCGTTTTTTGCCGTGGCGTTCCTGGCTGCTGCTGTGATCATGCCTGACCGGGGCACCATGCTGTCCGGCCTTTGGCAGATCCTGAGCCAGCCCAGCAAGGTATCCACCAACTACTTTGCCGTGGGCGGCTATGCGGCTACTTTCCTGAACATGGGCCTGGTGGCAGCCATTTGCCTGGCGCTGTTCCTGGTGTTCAAGGGTACGCCCAATAATGTTTCCACCCTGGCATTCATCCTGACCCTTGGCTTCGGCTCCTGGGGCATCAACATCCTGAATGTCTGGCCCACAATCTTCGGTGTGATGATCTATGGCCTGGTGAAGAAGGAGAAGATGGGTTCCCTGGTGAACGCCATGATGTTCTCCACCGGTATCGCCCCCATCATTACCGATTTGATGATCCGCTACCCTCATGCAGAGGTGGTGGGCTTCAATGTGGTGGGCATCCTGCTGGCTCTGCTGGTGGGTTTTGTCATCGGCTTCTTCCTGCCCGCCGGTCTGGCCCATTCCCCCAAGGTACATAAGGGCTTTGACCTGTACTCTGCGGCTCTGCCCATCGGCATGACGGCCTTCTTCCTGAATGCCACCCTGTTCAAGACCATGGGCGTTGCCCTGCCTGCGGCTCCCGCTGCGGATACTTTGCAGGTTGCTTCCCAGCTGACGGTGAATGTGTTTTGCTGCGTTCTGTTTGGCCTGTGCATCCTGTTCGCTTTCCTGCTGGGCTGCAAGCCCAAGGATTACTGGAGGCTGCTGGCGGATCCCGCTCTGGTGACCAATTTCTCCTCCACCTACGGCAATGCCACTTTCCTGATGAATGTGGGCGTCTACGGCCTGTTCATCCTGGGTTACTACAACCTGATCGGTGCCACCTTCAACGGCGTTATCTTCGGCATCATCTTCTGCATGCTGGCCTGCTGCAACTCCGGCTCCCATCCCGGAAACGTCTGGCCCATCATGCTGGGTTATGTGGTGGCTTCCGCTGTGTTTGGATGGCTGTCCCCCCTTGCCGGCGGCACCTTTGCCATGGCTATCAATGCCCAGGCTATCTGCGTGGGATTGTGCTATGCCAACGGCCTGAGCCCCATTTCCGATAAGTACGGCTGGTTCTTCGGCTTTGTTGCAGCAGTGATGCACTATCTGCTGGTCACCTCTGTGCCCACCCTCCACGGCGGCTTCTGCCTGTATAACGGCGGCTTCACCGCAGCGCTCATCTGCATCATCCTGGTGCCTGAGCTGGAGCGGTTCGCCAAGACCAAGGACGAGCGGAAGGCTCTGAAAACCAAGTGATTCTATATTTGCCCCCGGACTTAGGTCCGGGGGTTCGCTCTTGCCAAAAATTACAGCCGATTTTTTGCAGTTCTGCCCATGGACATATGGGCGTTATCATGATATCATTACCCCATGATCCTGACATTAAGCGGCGAGGGCTGCTGCGTGAAAGGTGCGAATATGGTTTCTGCCGCAGAAGGGTCTGTGGCAAGCTTCCGTTGCCGTGCCGTGACAGGTTACGGCATTTTTATTTTTGGAGGAAGTTCTATGGAAACAAGGGTAGCGGTCATGAGCATCATCGTGGAAAACGGGGAAATGGTGGAGAAGCTTAACGCCGTTCTGCATGACTACGGGGAATACATCATTGGACGAATGGGCATTCCCTACCGCAAGCGGAAGGTGAACATCATCGCCATCGCTTTGGACGCGCCTCAGAATACCATCTCCGCCCTTTCGGGAAAAATCGGCAGCCTGTCCGGCATCAGTGTCAAGACCGCATATTCCAGTGTCGTGAGCGCTGAGTAAAGAGAGGTATTCTTATGAACAAGAAAATTCGCTGGATCACCGAAACTGCCATTATGCTGGCGCTGCTGGTCACCCTGCAGGCGCTGACAAAGCCCCTGGGACAGCTGGTCACCGGCTCCTGTGTCAATGCCGTGCTGGCAGTGACGGTGTTGGTGGGTGGACTGTGGAGCGGCGTTACCGTTGCATTGATCTCTCCTGTTATGGCCTTCCTGCTGGGCATCGCCCCTCAGATCCTGACAGTTCCTGCCATCATGGTGGGCAATACCGTGTTCGTGGTGCTGCTGTACCTGATCGCCGGCGGCAAGGGCGTGTCCTTTGTCAAGCGGATTGTGGCCTGGGTGGCTGCGGCTGCCGCTAAGTTTGCGGCCCTATATCTGATCGTGGTGACCCTGATTTGTGGCGTTCTGGCTCCCAGTCTGCTGGCTGCCGGGGCTATGAAGGAACCCATGCTGAAGGCTCTTCCCGCAACCTTCAGCTGGCCCCAGCTTTTCACTGCCCTGATCGGCGGCGGCATCGCCCTGCTGATTGCACCGGTGATCCGTAAGGCACTCCATCGGTAAAACAAACACCCGGACAGCTCGTTTTGCTGTCCGGGTGTTATGCTGTTATTGTGGCTGCCGCCTGCCGCATTTGGGGCAGAATGCAAAGTTTTTTTGGATGCTGTCGCCGCAGTAGGGACAAAATATGACGCCGTTGGTGGGCTGCTGGGGTGCGGGTCGATCCCAGGGATCCGTTTCCTTGGCGGGGATGTCTTTTCGTTCTTCCTTTGTGTACTGACTGAGGATGTACAGCCGGTAGCCCATCATTCCCACGAAGGGGATGCCGAAAATCAGCATGAAGTAAGCGCCCATGGAGGCAGCGGCGATGCACCAGAAGATGGAGAACACCAGCCCGAAGATGGAACTGCCCAGGGTCATGGCCTTACCGGCCTTCTTTTCTTTATCCCGATCCCATGCCATGGCTTATACCTCCAGATAACCGCAGAGGACCTTTAGCGTATTGTACACGCCGTCGATATGGCTGCGCTCATAACCATGGCTGGCGTAAACGCCGGGGCCGATGAGGCCATGGCGGATATCCGCACCGGCGCTCAGGGTGGCTTCCACATCGGAGCCGTAGTGGGGGTATACATCCACGGCATAGTCGGCTTTCGTTGCCTTGGCGGCGGCGATCAGCTTGCCCACCACTTCGTAGTTGTAGGGGCCGCCGGAATCCTTGGCGCAGATGGAGACCTGCTTTTCTGTACACTGCAGGCCGTCGCCGACACAGCCCATATCCACGGAGATGGCCTCGGTGAGCCCGGCAGGGACGGAGGCGGAGCAGCCATGGCCCACTTCTTCGTAGACGGTGATATGCAGCCAGGTTCTGCGGACGGGGAGGATGTGGTTGTCGGCCAAATATTTGGCAAAGCCCATCAAAATGCCTACGGACAGCTTATCGTCCAGAAAACGGCTCTTCAGATAGCCGGAGGGGGTACGGCGGGTCCGGGGATCAAAGCAGACCATGTCGCCTACCTCAATGCCCAGCTTCCGGACGTCGTCGGCGGAATTAACATCCTCGTCCAGCACGATTTCTACGGTGTCCCAGCTGCGTTTGGCACTGCCGTAGTCCCCGTTGACGTGAATGGAGGCGTTGCACAGCTGGCAGGTTCCTTCGATGATGCGGCCCTCTCGGGTGTACACCCGGACGTTTTCTGTCTCGGCGTTTTCCGGGCGCATACCGCCCAGGTTGGTTAGCCGCAGACGGCCACTGCCCTTGATTTCGGCCACCATACCGCCCAGGGTGTCGGTATGGGCGGCCAACATCAGGCCGTCTCTTTCGTCAACACCGCCCAGGTCTACCAGTACACCGCCCTTGGTGGTGATGCATGCTTTGTAGCCCAGCGTCTCAAATGCTTCCTTCACCCAGGCGGCAGCCCGGGCGGTAAAACCGGAGGGGGAGTCGATGGCCAGCAGGGATGCGGCCTGATCCCAGGCGTAATCGGCGTATGCTTTGTTAATCATATTGACCTCCTAAGATAATGTAGTGCCAGACACCGGCGACCTCCCGCATGAAGTGGTTGATCAGCTGGGAGGGACGGGAGGTTTTGGCAGGTACGCCCACGAAATCCTCCACACCGCAGGCCTTGGCAAACAGACTTGCCCGGAATAAGTGATACTCACTGGACAGTACGCCCA
>JAXJVC010000414.1:0-7127 GCA_036308745.1 Oscillospiraceae bacterium
AGGATCCCTGGCGGAAGTGCTGGCGGTGGATACATATCCCGGGATGAAAGCAACTTACACCATCCAGGTCACGGATGCCAGTGAGGTTGCCGTGAAGTATAAGGTAACTGCGGAAAATCTGACGGGAAATACCCCGGTGACGGCAGCGATAACACTTGACGGAGAGGCCTATGACTCGGCTACTTTCTTTACCACCAGTGAGCATGGGACGAGGGAACTCGAACTGACCTTGAGCTGGGATGGAAATAACAATGCAGCCAGCTATGCGGGGGAAGTGGACGCGGTTCGGATCACGGTGATCGCGGAGCAGATCGATTAAAGGAGGCGCAGGCCATGAAAAAGCGGAATATGGCCAAGTGGTATCTGCCTGTCCTGGCGATTTGGGCGGTGCTGCTGGTAGTCGTGGCTGTGGTGCAGGGTTTCGACACCCGTGCCAAGTACACCATGACCAAGGATGATGACGTGGAAGCGGTGGCACAGGCGTTCTACTTTGAAAGCGATCTGCTGGACGGCGGGACCTATGAACTGCCTGCGGGGACCACGGAGCTCACGTTCACCCTGCGCAACCATGCGGATAACCTTCGGGCTGCGGAGTGCGAAATCAAGTATGAGATTTATCTGAATGGGGCGAAGAAAACGGACAAGTGTGGCTCTATGGCTGCCAATACTGCGGTCAATGCGGGTATTACGCTTGAACACTTGACTGCCGGTACACATACTGTGAAGGCTGTTGCGGTTTCTCCTTATACGGCTGAACTAAGCGCGACCTTTGTGATTCCGGAGAAGGATCTGACTGTCTATTATACGGTGACGGACTCGGCAAATAGCCCGGTGGTTACCGTGACAGTGAGTACTGTGGATTATGAGGGAGATGTTACCATTGGCTGGACCGGATCGGTTTATCCCGATAACACGGATCCGAAGATGGCAGGTGCCACAAACAGTGTGATCGTTAGCTTTGAAAAGAACGCGGAATATACGTTCCTGTTCTTTAAGCAAACGCCTAGTGCGTATATTACAAGCAATAGTGGAGTGTTTACGGTTAATAAGTAAGAAAGGGGGGAATTAGAATGAGATCCTCTATTAAGAAAAGACTGATCCGCTATATTGCGGGGCTGCTGATGGTCTGCATGCTGTTCCCCATGCTGCCTGCGGCGGCGGTCGAGGAGATGGAAGCGGTGTGCACCTGCGAGAGTGTGGAGAGCGTCCATGAGGAAAGCTGCCCCTTGTATGAGGGGACTACGGCAAATGAAACCACGCCTGCGACCACGGAACCTGAGGTGACCGAGGCTGAGGTGACTGAGCCAGCGGTCGTGGAGACTGAGGTTACTGAACCCGAGGAGACAACCGAGCCTGAGATCACAGAACCGGAGATTACCGAACCCGAGATTACCGAACCCGAGATTACCGAGCCCGAAGCTGCTGAGCCTGAGGTTACGGAACCGGAAACTACGGAGCGTGTCCTGGTGGTGGAGGACGGGCAGGAGGCTGAGACGCTGAGTGCCGGGACAGCTATGACGGTTAAGCTGGGCAGTGTAGAATTCATTGACGCGTCTATTGATGAAACGGTTATATTTGAAAAATGGAACTACGATGAGGCACAAAATCTGACCTACAGTGTTAGCGGCATGACACCGGGTAAGGAGTATAAGGTTCAAATCCAGTTAGATAAGATCTTGTATTATGAACCGGTACCCCATAGTCCGTCGGATAACGCATATACAGTGGAATTCAAGCAAAATGAGAAGCTACCTTATATGGTAAAGGGGACGGATAATCCGTCTTACTATCTGAAGGCTGGAAGCGGCACGTTGACAATCAGTATAAAACCAGAGCTTTCGGATTGGACATTCTCTGTTCCACTGATGTATGATCCCGTTCTGTGGAACCGGAAGGAAAACGCAAGCATCGTGTGGGATGCCAATAATCCCCTAATCAAGGTTACTCTTTTTGACGGAGATATGGAAGTATGCTCGAAAGAACTTACAGACGCGACCTCGGGAAAAATACACGATCAAGGAGCAACTACGCGGGGTGTAAAATGCTGGCTGAATGGAGATACCACTGGAACGCATAAGTATACGGGGTATTATATTAATCAAAAGGTGATCATGCAGATCCGCGGTTTCACAGGAAACTACTATTATGACACCATGGAGTTGGACATAGACCTTCCGACATATACCGCGGCAGATGGAACCCAATACCCCATGGAAATCGAGAGCATCCAGAGTTCGAATGGTGAGAAATATAAAATAGAATGGAGCGTATCGGGAACCAAGGCAACAGTAAAGGTACGGTACATTTACAAATATGGAGGCGGTACCCATGTAATATTAAATATGTTACTTAAGTTTCCGGATAGTCTAAAAAAAGCAGGCATTATTGAAAGTGGCAATATCTATAAGTTTCCTTACAAGGTTACGTACCATGTAGACGGGGATACATTTGTGCCTGATGAAAAAGGAGAGCACTATATTACGTTGGATGGCTCCTATGGTGGAAAGCTGGAATACTATAAGCCCCAGGGCGGCTATGTAAGCACAGATTGGGCAGAGGGTACGGTGGCAAGCTTAGGCACAACGGGCCTGGTCAATTCCGGCAATGTAGATTGCGAGGATGTTGTCTTCCGTCTGACCTTTGATAAAAATAACGACCTGGCAATTGGTGTGACAAGTGTGAATCTGATGACAGACACCACCCAGAAAACAATAAATGTGCTATATACGCTTATGGATGCCCAGGGGAATATTTACCCTGAAACGGGAACCTATGACATTGAATTAGATAATCCTTACTACAATAAGGCAACTGAGGGAACAGGACGGTACATTACGCTGTACCGTGGAATGGTCACAGAAAGTAAGGATTTGTACTTCAAAACAGTGGAGTACAAAATCGGCACCATCCCTGCAGGAATGATTATAGGTAAACAGTATTATCCAAGGGACCGGAATACTCCTGGATCCTTCTGGGGACACGCCCTTCGGGAGGATGTACCAACTTCATACACCAAAGCGGAAATCGTTTCCGCAACCAGTGATGGTATTGCGCTTCCATATCAAACAATGGATATAGCTACAAAGTATACAACGAACAGGGATACCATGTTCAGTGCCTACGTGAGTCTATCTCAAGATGAAATATACGCAGGCAACGGGGCCGTGCTAAAAATGACGGTATATGTGCATGAAGGTGTTAACGTGTCTCAGACGCATCCTTACCTGGATGAACTGCGGGTGGGAATGGTGCTCCCCAAGGGCATAGAAATTCGGACCAGCACGATAAGCGCTTCATTGCGGAATAACGGAAAGAAAATACCGGTTCTGGAAGAACAAATTGTGAAGCGGGACGCGGGGGACGGCCAGAACAACGTTTGGATCCTGCCTTTTGCAAAGGGTTACCCCATGGCGGCCGTTACAGAGAATTTGAAGTGGCACGACAACGGCCGTTATGCGGATATCAGCTTTGAACTGGCCACTGAAAGAAGCATGTCGGATCAAACGCTGTTGCTACAGGACATTATGTATGTATCGGGAAATCAGTGGACAGCGAAAAGTGTAGGATACACAGCTTATTCAGTCGATATTTACGACATAAACGGGAACGGAGCGACTGATGATCCAGTAATACAGCCGGATGACAAAACACTGACGATCTACGGAAATGATGTCTCGCTGGACATAACAGACGAACTGCTTGTCAATGGAGAACTACAGAAAAGTGACAAGAGCCCGCTTTATTCGGAGAACGACAAGATCCTATATCGCATGAACCTTAAGAATGAGAACGGCGGTTCGGCAGAAGACTTTGCGAGTTACTTCCGGATTCCTCAAAATCTTCGCAATGGCAATGGGGACAAGATTGTCATGAGCGCCGCAGGTACGGTGGAGAATAACCCAGGCAGTACAGAAATGAAGTGGATGTACACCACACAGGCGGCAACTGATCTGGAAACAGTTCAGGCACTGCCTGCAAATGCCTGGACAGACAGCGTCAGTGACTGGACCACTGTTACTTGGGCAAGGCTGGTGACGGCAGATGGCACAGGAATCAAGAATGGTTCGGAAGCTACAGTTACGATCCCGCTGAAATACTCCGGTGCTGAGTACAGCTATCACGCTGGAGCCAGTGCGGTGTTGAATGCTGAGGGTAGCTACTATTATGTCCGAGGAATGAACTCTACGCCTATCGGTATCGATACTATTGAACGCACGCTTTCCGTTCATTACAAGGAATCCTCCGCGGCGGGTGAGACGATCTTGACAGCGGCGCTGGACAGAAAGCCTACGAATCCCAACGTGAACAGCTGGGTATTTGGTGTAGGCGGTAAAGATACTGACGATGATGGGCTGAAACTGAAATTTTTCAATCCCCAGATATTCAAGGTAGAAAATCTGATGGGTTATAATGTGGAACTGGTGGATATGAAGTATGACCCGGATATGAAAGCCTTGTCCGGCGAAGAATCCAACAAGAAGTACATGATCAAAGCGGGCCTGACCAATGCCGGCGAAGCGATCCTGGAGGGCGCTGAGCTCGGAACACTGGCTAAGGATGTAAATGCAAGCTTCGTCTTTGATCTGTACAACGGCAACATCCTGACGGACGCGGCGACTCAGCGGTTTGTGACCTTCGACCTGGTCAGCGATTATGTGACCATTCCTGTGAAGATCAATATCCAGCAGGAGGCCACGCTGGCGGAAGCCGGAGCGCCTGCCATCGTGGCGGGTAAGCGCTATGCGCCTATTACGGATTCCACTGCCACCAGTGTCAGTGTCAGCAAGGATTCGGCATTCACGGCACAGTTCGTGGTAGACAACATGAATGCGAACTACGGTGTAAGAACGCTGATATTTGGAAATGAACTGTCTGCTGGGACGACGATTGTTCTGATTGACTACGCTGAACTGAATGCGCCCCGGTATGCCCGATATGTGGCAACTGGTGGTGAAACGCAAATCGCCCTGAGCAGCTTTACCATGATGGGTGGAACAGCAAAATACAGTTCTTACACCATCCCTGCGGGCAGCACGGAAACATCCTTCAAGGAACAGCTGCTGTTTGTGGTGGATTTCCCTGGGGAGAATGGGACCGAAAATAAGGTGAAGCTGAAAATTGATGGTGGACAGAACGATGAGGACATCGAAACGGAACCGCTAACTGTTAATGTGGCTGCGCAGCGGCAATTCTTTGCGGCAATCTCCACGACGGAAGCGGCGCTGGGTAATGAGTTTACACTTACCGCGACCGTTCAGGCGGCAGGTGCGGCGGATTCCCGGTATAACGGACGGAAGATGGCCTTTGTAGTGGACGGTTCCAACGTTCCTGCGGATGGAAAGCTGACGGTAGATGGCGTGGAGTACTACCGTAACAGTGATAATCGGTACATCATTCCGGTGGGCGTTGCCCAGACGAACGGGAGCTAT
This sequence comes from Oscillospiraceae bacterium, assembly GCA_036308745.1. Taxonomy (GTDB): domain Bacteria; phylum Bacillota; class Clostridia; order Oscillospirales; family Oscillospiraceae; genus Faecousia. The sequence goes on from JAXJVC010000414.1 coordinate 5,430, forward strand.
ACCAAAGAACTGGTTCTTGAGGCGGATTCTCTAAAAAATGGTGGAAGCTGTACGCTCATCGCTGAACTTTGGGTGTCTGCTACCGCAGCGGAGGAGAAGCCTATGATGGGTGAGCGCGTGGCTAGCGGACTGAGCATTACACTGACATCGGCGAAGGGGCCTTCTCTGAAGGTCAACAGCATGAGCCAGCGAGTGCTGGACGATGAGGAACTGAAGGAGAATGTAAGCCTGAGCTACAGTACAGAGGATGTTCCTACAGGTGCTGCAGTGACACTGGAAGTGCAGAAGGCAGTCGGTGGCATGTACCTCACGGAGGCAACCTATGTCGAACAGGTGACCGGAAGCACGGCTGCAGATAGGGGCGTGTACACGGTACCGGACAGTGACGGGAATCTGACTCTGCGGTTCAGCTCCAGACTGGAGGCAGGTAACTACCGGATCCTGTTTAAGGTTACGGACAGCAGCGGTAATGTGCTGCTGGAGGTGCCCTACCGGTTTGTGGTGGTGGATTGATCTTGCGTTAATTTGAAAACAGGGAGCCGTTGGCTCCCTGTTTTTGCCGTAAAAGCTGGTTGGCGGCGTACAAGCAGATGAAAATGAATGACAAAAATATAAAATAAGGATTGCAAAAAAGAGGAAGCTGTGCTATAATACCCAGTGTGTCCTGCGCAGGGCGCCGCTCCAACATTGGGATGTCGCCAAGCGGTAAGGCACCAGACTTTGACTCTGGCATTCGTAGGTTCAAATCCTGCCATCCCAGCCACTTGATCCGCTAGCTCAGTTGGCAGAGCAACTGCCTTTTAAGCAGTGGGTCCGGGGTTCGAATCCCCGGCGGGTCACCAAAAGAACACCACTCCGATGGGGTGGTGTTCTTTTTTGATAAATGAAGGCCAAATATAAATTCTGATGGCCTGTTGTATTGAAATATACTGAACAATGATGTAAAATAATACCAAATATATGTGGGATTATACCTTCTTGACGGTCTTGTTCCAGCATAGCGGGACAAGGAGAAAAAGAAGGAGGTGGCGAAGATGAAACTTTGGGACCGTAAAGGAAAATACTGCCGCAGGAAAAAGCTGCCGGTAGCCACGTACTTGGTGTACCTGCTGATCGCAACATTTTTGTTTACCGGTGTCAGCTTTTCCAAGTACGCCACCACTGCCAGCGGCAGTGATGAGGCGAGAGTTGCGGCCTTTGATTTCGAGTTCACCCTGACAGGAGCAGGATCCCTGGCGGAAGTGCTGGCGGTGGATACATATCCCGGGATGAAAGCAACTTACACCATCCAGGTCACGGATGCCAGTGAGGTTGCCGTGAAGTACAAGGTGACTGCGGAGAATCTGACGGACAATACGCCGCTGACGGCGACGCTGATGGATGGTAATACGGCCTATGATGGGCATTATCTTACCGCCGGCGAGGATGGGACGAGGGAACTCACGCTGACTCTGAACTGGGACGGAAACAACAATGCCGCAGTCTACGCGGGAGAAGTGGATGCAATCCGGATCACGGTGACGGCGGAGCAGATCGATTAAAGGAGGCGCAGACCATGAAAAAGCGAAATATGGCCAAGTGGTATCTGCCCATCCTGGCGATCTGGGCGGTGCTGCTGGTAGTCGTGGCTGTGGTGCAGGGTTTCGACACCCGTGCCAAGTACACCATGACCAAGGATGATGACGTGGAAGCGGTGGC
>JAXJVC010000415.1:0-2362 GCA_036308745.1 Oscillospiraceae bacterium
AGCATTACGTCAGCCCCAGCCTGAAGCGTAAGCAGAAGTCTGAAGCTGCCCGTAAGAACAAGAGAAAGTTCTATTAATATCCCTCTTGATTTTGCTCAAGACCGCTCTGGAGAAATCCAGAGCGGTTTTTGCATATTCAGAATAAGACGAGCTGTTGTAGGGCGGCTTGCCTTCAAGCCGCCGCCACAAACCAAAATACAAAGCGATTTTGCACAGATACCCCATACAGCCTGTCATCCTGAGCGAGCGCGGCGAGTCGAAGGATCTTGGCACCGGTTTTACAGAACGGCTAACGATGGTTTTGCTGTAGGGGGCGATGACTACATCGCCCCGGGGTAAGACCCCCAATCGATAATCTCGGACTGGATTCCGAAAAAATACAGAAAATTGTCCGATTCCCCATTTTTTCGCGTCTTCTAAAGTAGAAAGGCCTTTCAACAGCAAGGAGGAACATATATGGAGGATGAAAAGATCCTGGACCTGTATTTTGCCCGGGATGAGCAGGCGGTGGTGGAGACAGACCGCAAATACGGTGGTTATTGCTTCCATCTTGCCAATTCCATCCTGAAAGACAAGCAGGATGCAGAGGAGACCGTCAGTGATACATACTTGCAGGCGTGGAATGCCATCCCGCCCCAGCGGCCCGATGTGCTGAAAATGTTCCTTGCCAAGATCACCCGGAACCTTGCCTTTACCCGCTGGCGGCAGTACACAGCAGATAAGCGGGGCGGCGGGGAACTGGCGCTGGTGCTGGAGGAATTGGAGGGCTGTATCGCGGCCACGGGGGATGTGGGGGACAGGCTCAGGGGGCAGGAGCTGGCCAAGGCCATCCGGTCCTTTCTGGCGGTCCTCCCGGTCCGCGAGCAGGATATTTTTCTGCGCCGCTACTTTTTCGTGGAGGAGACGGATGTGATCGCCCGGCGCTATGGCATGAAGCCGGATACCGTCCGCCGAACCCTCTCCCGCACCCGTGCCAAGCTGAAAAAATACCTGACACAGGAGGGTTATGCCATATGAAACGGGAAGAGCTGTTTCTTGCCATCGGCGAGGTGGAAGAAAGCCGTCTGATGCGGACGGAATTAGCGGTGGAATATCCCTCCGATGGACCTGGATTGGAGGAAAAGACCATGAAAAAGCATAGAAAAACGTCAAAAACGATTCGCAGCATTCTCATCGCGGCGGTGATCGTAAGCACACTGGCACTCACAGCCTTTGCGGTCAGCGGCCTTCTGCTGTTTGATACCCCTGCCCAGATGTTGAATACATTGTTTGGTGACCGGACCGGCTATGACCACAGCGACGGCAGCATCACCCGGGACCCCCATGGCGGCCCTGAAGCCATCCTGGTGGAGCCTACCTTTGACCGTGTGCCGGTGGATGAAACCCTGGTTAAGGAAGAACTGGAACCCCTGGTGGAGGCCGTGGGCCAGTCCATTTCCTGGTATGGGTATACCCTGACGGTGGATGCCAACCTGTATGACGCAGCTACCCGCTGCGGTGTGGTGACCTACACCCTGGAAAACCCCGAGGGTATCAAGCCCTATGAAGTCCATCCCGATGGCGAATTTTATTTTCCGGGCGGTGAACTGGTGCAGGTGAGCCAGAGCTGCAATCAGTACATTATTCAGGAAAAAACAACGGATACCAAGCTGGCGGTCACCTGTTATTATCAGTATGATCCGGAGCATCGGGATAAGGACTTGGAATTGACGTTCTACACATGGGCAGCAATTTCCCCAAAGGATGCACAACAGTATTTTCTGGAACTGTTGGAGCAGAAGCGAACCGATGTTTCCCAGGACGAAGCCTATGCGCTGGTAAAAAATGGGCTGAGCGAGGAAGACTTTGCGCAGCTGAAGGAGATGATTACGGACGAGGAAATCGCGGAACAAGGATATTCGGAGCTGGCCCAGCAGGAATTTAACAAGCAGTACCAGTGCCCGGACAGCATTCGCATTGCTCTCAATGAGGAGAGTGCGCTGACAAATGCAACCTTGGCCGATGGTGCCATTACAGTGTCTGCTGTTGCCATGCGTATTGATGGAAATATGCTGGGCATGGAAAATGTAGATTCTGTAAAAATCCACTATGCTGACGGTACGGGATATGTAGTCTGCGAAGGCTATACCATCAACTATACCTATGCGGCCTGGAATACAGAGGGCGTGCTGTCCGTTTCCTTTAACCGCATTATCGATGTGGAAAAAATCGATACTGTTTTGATCGACGGCGAAGAATACACAATCGAATAACCTTTGCCCCCTTGAACTGCTCCCCGTCAAGTGGACAGTGAAATAAAATAAAGATTTTTTGCACTTCCGGTAGCCTGTTTGGTTACCGGAAGCCTTTTTTAGGCAGCACG